>CAZNSM010000032.1:0-23822 GCA_964575615.1 uncultured Pirellulales bacterium
GGGGCGAATGATGATTCGCCCCTACGTTCCTGCACAGGATCGGCACGCCCCCCGTGCCGCGTGCCTCTGCCCCAGCAGAGTACCAGAATCGACTCCCTTTGTCACCGCTGATCCCACACGACGGGTTTCGCGTGTCTGTCAAGATTTTAGGGCAGCACTCCCTTGAGGGCGCAAACAGCCAGGGGTGGCAGCCTCAAAGCTTGTCCTGAGCGAGGCCGAACGGATCGGCAGGACTTGGGGATGGATCGCATCGCGGAGGCCTTTCCGTACGGATGTCCCACTCCCATTCGCCATCCCCATCCCGATAGACATCGGGATGAGGTTGCCACACACATGCCAGGATCTTTTCACGGACACGGTTTCGCAACTTTGCGGTTGCATCGTGACGGGGTACGCGAGTAGATTCGGGGCGTAAAGGGAACCGAGTAGGGGCGAATAATGATTCGCCCGTACCTGTCGCAGTCCTGTGAAGGAGTTGGCGTATGAAGAAGACCGCAACTGCATTCACTGTCGTCCTGCCTGCCATCGTGTTGATCGCCGCCGCCTGCCACACCGAGACGGCGCAGGCCCAGGCCAATCCAACCCTGTCGGCGATGGCGTTTCGCGACCCGAGCCTGCCGATCGACGAGCGGGTGGCCGATCTGATCGGGCGGATGACGCTGCCCGAGAAGGTCTCGCAGATGATGTACGACAGCCCGGCCATCGAGCGACTGGGCATCCCGGCGTACAACTGGTGGAACGAATGCCTGCACGGCGTGGCGCGGGCCGGACGGGCCACCGTGTTCCCGCAGGCGATCGGCATGGCCGCAACGTTCGACGACGAGATGCTGCTGCGCATCGCGAACGCGATCTCCGATGAGGCCCGCGCGATGTACCATGCGGCCGTCGACCGCGACATCCGCCTGCGCTACGGCGGCCTGACGTTCTGGACCCCGAACATCAACATCCTTCGCGACCCGCGCTGGGGTCGCGGCCAGGAAACCTACGGCGAAGATCCGTACCTGACCAGCGTGATGGGCGCCGCCTTCGTCAAGGGCCTCCAGGGCAATCATCCGAAGTACCTCAAAGTCGCCGCCTGCGCCAAGCATTACGCGGTGCACAGCGGCCCGGAAGAGCTGCGTCATGAGTTCAACGCCGTGGCCGGCCCGAAGGACCTGTATGAGACGTACCTGCCCGCCTTCAAGGCGCTGGTCGACGCGAAGGTCGAGGCGGTGATGTGCGCGTACAACCGCACGAACGATGAGCCCTGCTGCGGCAGCAAGACGCTGCTCGGGGACATCCTGCGCGATCGGTGGGGCTTCGAGGGCCACATCGTTTCGGACTGCTGGGCGCTGGTGGATCTGCACGCCGGACACAAGGTAACCCGCACGCCCGCCGAGTCGGCGGCCATGGCGCTCAATCATGGTGTCAGCCTCAACTGCGGCAGCACCTTCCCCCACCTCGTCGAAGCGGTCGAGAAGGGACTGACGACCGAGGAAACGATCGACAAGGCGCTGGCGATTCTCCTGCGGACGCGGTTCAAGCTGGGCCTGTTCGATCCGGCCGAGATGAATCCATACGCCAAGATTTCGACGGATGTGATCCGCTGCGAGAAGCACCGCCAGCTCGCGCGCGAGGCGGCGGCCAAATCGGTCGTCCTGCTGAAGAACCGCAACAGCGTGCTGCCTTTGAAGAAGGACATGCGCTATCTCTATGTCACGGGGCCCTGCGCAACCAGCGTCGACGCGCTGATGGGCAACTACTACGGCGTCAGCGACGAAATGGTGACGATCCTCGAGGGCATCACCGGCAAGCTCACGCCGGGCAGCTTCATCCAGTACAAGCCCGGCTTCCTGCTGGACCGCGAGAACATCAACCCGATCGACTGGACCACGGGCGATGCGCAGGCGGCCGATGCGATCGTGGTCGTGATGGGCATCACGGGCCTGCTCGAAGGCGAGGAGGGCGAATCGATCGCGTCGCCCCACAAGGGCGACCGTGTGGACATCGGACTGCCCGCGAACCAGGTCGGCTTCCTGCGCCGGCTGCGCCAGGGCAACAGCAAGCCGATCATCGTGGTGCTGACCGCGGGCAGCCCGCTGGCCATCGGCGAGGTCCACGAGCTGGCCGATGCGGTGCTGTACGCGTGGTATCCGGGCGAGCAAGGCGGGCTGGCAGTGGCCGACCTGCTCTTTGGCGACGCGGCGCCGTCGGGACGACTGCCGCTGACCTTCCCGACCTCCGTCGATCAGTTGCCCCCGTACACGGACTATTCCATGGAAGGCCGAACGTACCGATACGCGACCGCCGAGCCGCTGTACCCGTTCGGCTTCGGCCTGAGCTACACGCAATTTGCGTACAGCGATCTGAAGCTGGACCGCGACGAGGTTCGCCAGGGCGACACGGTCCGCGCGACCGTCACGGTGCGGAACATCGGCTCGGTCGCGGCCGACGAGGTCGTGCAGTTGTACTTGACCGATCTGGAGGCGTCGGTGCGGACGCCTGTCGCGGCGCTGAAGGGTTTCGGGCGGGTGCGCCTGGGACCGGGCCGACATCAGAGCGTCACTTTTGCCATCACGCCGGAGATGATGTCCCTCGTCGACGAGAACGGCGACGCCCGGCTCGAGCCCGGTCAGTTCAAAGTCACGATCGGTGGCTGCTCGCCGGGCTCCCGCGGTCTCGCCCTCGGCGCCGCCACACCGGCCCAAGCCACCTTCACTGTGCAATAGGCAACAGGCGTACGCCTGTCAATGGATGAACTTCTCAAGCGTCCTGGCTTCGAGAGGCGTGACGTCACAGGTCTGCATCTGGACTTCGCCCTGCGAATCGTGCTCGCCCTCGGGGGGTTTGTAGGCCAGGCGGCAAATGAACACGCCGACCTCGCGGGTTTTGAGCTTGAGCGTCGGGGGCCAGAAGAGATCTTCTTTGTGGACCAGTTCCTTGCCGATGGCCTCGGTGGCCCGTCCGGAGAAGCCGAACAGCGCCAGTGTGATCGACTTGCGGCGATGGTCGTTGACCGCGATGACCACGCCGGCGTCCTGTTCCTCGCGCACCCACGGGCAAACCACCCAGTTGCCCCGGTCGTTGAGGAAGTGTACGCCGGGGGTGGTGCTGTCCTTCTGCTGAAACGGGTTGCGGGGCCCGCCGAAACAGCTTGGCGTGTTCTGATCGCTCTGGCGATACACGCTGAAGAACGGCACGCACGGCGGCCCCAGAGGGGGCGTGAACGGTTTGCACCCGAACAAGTCGGCCACGAAGAACTCCAGCAGGTAGTTCACCCGCTGGCTGCCGATGAGAATTACTGTGCCGGGTTTGGGATTCTGTTGCGTCTGCCGGAAGACCTCGCGCGTCCGGTTCATATCCTCGACGAAGAGCTTCTCGTCTACGATATGGTCCGTGGGCGAGTAGCGAAATGGAAGGTACCGGAAGTTCAGGTGCGGTGCGGGCGTGCCCCCTTTCGTTCCGGCTGAGAGCTGCTGAACCATCTCGGAGGCCACGGTCGAGTCGCGACGCGAAATCCACCGCCAGGTGACTTCACTGGCGCTGATGGGCTGATACTCGCCCAGGAAGATTGTCACCTCGCCCCCCTGGCGAGCCATGGCATTCCAGAGCGGCGCCCGCCCGATCCCGAACAGCCCGCCGGGAAGCTCGTCGGCCGGGACTTCCCTCTCCGCAAGCCAACTGCACAGCCGGCTCAGCAGCACGAAGCTCACGCTGGCTGCCCGGTCGTTGTACAGCCGGGCGATCGTGTGCCGATTGACGCCGGACCAGTCCGCCAGATCGCCGATCACCCCGTGATGGTCAAGGCCGTAGCGGCTCAATAACTCCTTCAGACGGAATTCCACCTTCATACGCGACTCTCCTATCGACAATGGCCTGTATCGTAACCGCCACACGCAAATTTGGCATATGTGACTGCCATTTCGTTACTGGACTCTGCCGTAGAATTGCAGAGAATTGGCTGCTATGATAGCCATTTCCAAGCGACCTGGTCGCTCGCCGCAACCGGCGTCACAACCCCCGTAAAAGCCGCTTGCTTGACTATGCCGATCTATCTGACGTATGCTCTTTTCCGGATTTCAAGTCCGTTGGTTATTGAAAATGTGATCTGATGGTAACAAATACCGGACGCTGGAAAAAGGCCAATAATTATAGCGGCAGCATCCTGCCCTGCCCGTTGCCGCTTCGCGCAGGCTGTCAGCCGACAGCCCTACCCGATACCTCATCGATTTGGCCATCCCCTGCCGAGATCATCCAGAGGAGCTACCTATGCCGTGTTCAGGCCGTGAACATGCACTTTCGCGTCTCGAGAATGCCCTTTACCGATCCCGTACGACCGATGCAGCCACAAAGCTGATCCTACAGGACCCTTCGGAGAGCGCCCTGATCCGGGACCTTCATGGCTCTCGGACGGCCCCCGTGGCGTTGGAGGCCCTCAGCGCCATGCAGACCGAATCGGACGACGTATTCGAAGCGGTCAGGCACGCGATCGGCAGCGACCTGGGCCAGAGCTGGGCTCTGTTCGATAGCCTGCACCGCCTGCCCTGGTACGGCGGGATTCGGGCTTTCCTGAGCCTGCCCGACCCGCCGCAATCGTCCCCCTGTGCCTATGCCTTCTATATCCTCGCCCGCAACAAGATCTTCATCCCGCCCCACCTCTCGGGCGATCCGTTCGACCGTTGTTTCCATGCCATGTGGCGACTGGTCTCCGCGGCAAAGACCGGCGACTGGCGACATCCCGACGACGGCATTCTCACGGTCCTTGAGATGATCGAGACCCATCTGAACCGCCCGGAGCCCGACGAGTTCATCGTGTATTTCGCGGCTCTCGTGCTGGGTCAGATCGGTTCTGTCGACGTGGTCACGAAGAACCTCAAGAACCACAAGAGGGGGCACAGTCATCCAGCCGTCCGGCGCGTGGCCGCTCTGGCGCTGCGTCACCTGAGAGACGCCTTGCCGCCTGAGCTCCAGGGTGACAGCACAGACTACCAGCGTCCGACCTCCGGCATCCTCTCGCGTCTGGCGGCCGTGCCCGCAACCATGGCGTTGCCCGTGATCGGTGCCGTGCTGGGTCTTTTCCGAAACACCGCCAGAGAATGACCCCGCGCGCAGGTCCGCGTGTCACTGTATCACGCTTGTCCGTATCGCCGTGCGAACGCGCTGAAGAGCGCATCGAGTTCCGCCGGCGGAGGAGATTGCTCGATGAGAATTGCCAGGCCTTCGGGCCTCAGCGAATCGGCGAGAGTCAACACTTCTTCAGCCGGGCAGAAGATCAGCAGCGATTTTCCCTTGCTCTGAATCCGCTTGAGCATGTCCAACCACGCCAAGGCGGATGGGCGGCCTGCGCCCGGCGTAAACTGGATCGCATCGAGTTCGGCTACATCCAGCAGCGCCTCGATGTGCCTGGCGGCGTCGGGTCCATCGAGGTGAAAGACAGCGCGGCCTGCGGCGGCCGCCTCCCGCACAATCTCCGGCCGGAACAGCTCGCGAAAATGCGCCGGCCCGATCAGCGCGTTGAAATCGCACGCGGGCACTGCATACGGACGGTTCGACCACAACCCGAGCCAGTGGATCAGTCCCGCGCCGCGCTCCAGGGAGAGAGCGTAGAGATTCGCGAACGCCTTCTGCCAGCTTGCGTAGATCGCATCGACCGCGGACTTGACCGTCTGGGGCCGCGTGACCACATCCAGGCACAGTTGCGCTGAGCCGCGAAGGTTCAAGAGCACATCCGCCGCCGCACCGAGGTCCGGCGTGCAGACGAGGTACCGCCCCGCCGCTTCTTGCGCCACTCGTTGCGTCAAATCGCGCAGCAGCCGCCAGTCCGGATGATCGTCGCGAATCGTCCAATCCGGCGCGTTTGACCAGTCGTCGTCGATGAACGCATGCGTCCAGCTCGTGTCGGAGCGCACCTCGCGCCGCCCTCCCAGGAGGCTGCCCAGCAGCACGGCCCCGAAGTCCACACGGATGCGAGGCAGCATATCGCCGACGCGATGGACCTGCTGCATGTCGAGCATCTTCTCGCGGAACCAGACGTCGGGCTCGTGCATCAGTTCCAGCCGGCGCGTGATCGGCCGCTCCGGACGCGTGTTGGCCTCCGCCAGGAACACGGGCCGATCGAGCAGATCGTGATGCCACCAGGCCTCCAGACGCCGTGCGATCTGAGGGAAGTCCTCGCAGAACTCCAGCGGCTCCTGCGCGATCGCCGTCAGCCTGTCGGTCCATGAGGGGATCTGTTCCATCGGCATGTTCATCAGCCTCTCAGGAGCGCCTGCATCACCAGCACGCACAGCACGCAGATCGCCAGTGTCACAAGAAAGCCCAGCCACGTCTGGCGCGTGGGCTTGACGACGAACAGCCCGCCGGCAGAGAGCCATCGCTGCGATGGCGGGACCGCCTCGTCGAGCGGCAGAGCGAGCTTCGCCTCCTGGCCGATGGGCACATAGATCTTCGTGAGGAAACGTTCGAGGGCCTCTCGCTTCGGCGGGCGCGTGACGAGGCTGCCGACGATCCCCGCGACGACGCCCGCCAGAATCGGTACGGCAATGGTCACATGCCGGGGCAAACCGCCGACATAGCGGGTGACTACGAAAGCGGCGACGGCCGAGATCGTGCCACAGAACATGCCGGCAGTGTTCATCCTTCGCCAGAGGATGCCCATCGCGGTTGAGACGCCCACCAGGCTGAGAATGTTGAAGTAGTCCAGGATCGCGCTGACGACACTCCGTCGCATGAGCACCGCGACGACCAGCGAGATCAGCACGACGACGACGCCGGCGACGCGCGTGACACGCACCATGTGTGCGCCGTCGGCGTCAGGCCGGATGTAGACGCGGTAGATGTTCTCGGAAAACAGCCCGGCCACCGTAATCTGAAACGCGTCGCCCGACGACATCGCGGCCGCCAGGACGCAGGCGAGCATCACGCCCTGCAGGGCGGGCGAGAGCAGCATGCGGATCGAGTCGCCGAAGGCCGCGTCGGGATGAATCGCCGAGCCGGTCTCGAGCAGGTAGGCCAGCCAGGCCAGGCCCAGCAGGCACCAGCCGATGGTGCAGATTCGCTTGAGCATGTTGCCGTAGGTGAAGCCGACCCGCCCTTCCCACTCGGTGCGGCCGGCCCCGCAGATCGGGATCAAGTGCGGAAACGCCAGCGCGCTCAGCGGCGCGTTGATGCACAGCAGGATCACCGTCCACAGATCGAACACACTCGGATCGAACAGGCTCAGCAGGTTGCCCAGGTCCGTCCGGGCGGCGAGCGTTTGGCGCATGCCCGCCAGACCGCCGACCTCCTTGAGATTCAGCGCCATCGGGATCGCGATCACCGACAGGGCGATGATCATCAGGCCCTGGACCATATCCGTGCGAATCGCGGCAACGATGCCGCCCCAGTAGCTATACACGAGGAAAACCGCGGTCGTCACCAGGAGAATCCCGAAGAACCACGCTTCGCTCTCTCGTCCGCTCAACGCGGTCGCCTCGGCTTGGCCCGAGCCGGCGGTCGCTTCCTGCGGCGGCACCGAGACCGCCTCGACTGTCGCCTTGCCCATCAGTCCCTGCGCGGTCCGCGCGGTCGCCAGCAGGACGCTCGCCAGGCAGACGATCATCCCGGCGGCGGCCACGACAATGTACAGGGCGCTGGCGGGCTTGCCGAACCGCTCCTGGAAGAAATCGGCCAGCGTCAGGCATCGCATCCGGCGGACGATCGGCGCGATCAGCCAGTAGAAAGGCGTGCCGAACATCCACATCCACGAGACCCAGATGCCCGAGGCGCCGCCGGAGACCGTCTTGCTCACGACGCCTGCGACGTCGCCCGGATTGGTGCCGGCGCCGAAGGCGTGCATCACCATCATCCAGACGCCGAACCGCCGATGGCCCAGCAGATAGCCCTCCTGGTCCCGGACGTCCCGCTTGCTCCACCAGCCCAGCAGCAGCATGGCGGCGAAGTACACCACCAGGACCATCCACACCGCCACGTGCAATCCGAGAAACATCATCGCAGCTCCAGTCCACGCCCAACCTGCTGTCGTCACCTCCGCCGGGCCGCCATCCTATCGTGTTCGGAGCAGCCCCGTCAATCGCAGTCCTGGCGCTGATAGTGTGCACGGAGGAGTCGGAGCGATGCGGAGGGGCCTATATGCCCCATCCGTCTCATCGGTCCTATGCGACCAATACGACGAATACGACCTATGGGAAACGCCTGACGGCGTCACTACGAACGCACGTTACCGACTCGGGTATTGGGTGCGCAAAGCAGCCAGCTCGGCACACGTGATCGGGATCATGCTACAGTGCTTGGCGCCGCCCGCTGCCGCCAGCACCATCACATGCCTCACAGGTGACCTCTTCCTGCACATCTACTGTGATCCGCTCCTGACTGCCGCACTGTCACCCCGAGTCCCGATGGACATCGGGACCGAGGGGTCTGGCCAGGGACCATACGCGCTGCTCGTTCACAGCCAGATCCCTTCGGCAGGCTCAGGGCAGGCTCTTCGACTGCCCCATTCGACTTCGCTCAGGGCTGAAGGCTGCGCTCCGCTCAGGAGGACAGAAAGGCGAGAGGGCAATTCACGTCTCTCCTCAGTTCTTCGCGCGCACATCGAGCTTTGTGAAGAAATCACGGAAGATCGGGTCGCGATGCACAAAGTTCACCGCGCGGATCAGGTGCCGGGAGTTGTCGAAGCTGAACGTGTAGTTGTCCGTGACGATCGGACTGTGTACGAGATCAGACGGCAGCCAGCGGTCGTTGACGAGCCACGCGATGGCCGTCATGTCCCACAGGACCTTGGACCAGGCGAAATGGTCCTTGTGGTACCCCTTGAAGATCTCCAGCAGGTACTCGCCGATCGCGCCGCGTCCGCCGACATACCGCTCCATCTCGGGCACCGTCGTGGTGAAATGCGTCACGATGGGCGTGCAGGGTAGTTGCACGAGCGGGACGCCGCTGTCGAAGACCACGCGGGACGCCTTCAGGTCCTGCATGTAGTTGAACTCTCTCTGATGGGGCCAGTGGTGCCCGTTGCCGCCCAGCCAGACCACCACGATATTGCGGATGATGGCCGGCTCGATCAGGATCGCGTTGCTGACGTTGGTGATGGCCCCGACGGCGGCGACGTAGAGCGGGTCATCCGGACTGCCCTTCTTCGCCCGCTCGATTAGATCCGTGGCTGCAGGACTGCGCTCGGGCGCCTTCACGTCGGCCAGGTACTTCGTGCTGCCCTTGAAGGCGAAGCCGTCGGGCGAGCGGTCCAGCTTGCTCAGGACGCGAAGGATCTCTTCGTAGCTCTTCTCCATGCCGTCAGCGGGGCCGGTGGAGCGGTTGTTGTGGAACGGCGCTGCATAAACCGCCTGCATGTTCAGCTCGGGCGAGATCAGTGCATAGACCAGTGCGAACTGATCGTCGATCTCGTTGTAGGTGTCGGTATCGAAGACCATGCGAATCGGGCGGCTTGTCGGATGCCGGAGCATCTCGATCCGCCGGCCCTCCGCCATGGCAGGATACTCCTGGCCAAGAAGCGGGGTCGCCATTGCCAGCAGCGAACACATCAAGATCACGTAAAGCGGAACCTTCATAGTTCACCCTTTCGTCAACAGTCTTGCTCACTGACGAGCCGCTCATTTCCGGCACTGTTAGCGAACGGCTCGGCTCGGCCAGCATCCGTCAAACAGGCGGTTTCGTCAATTCCTTTTCCGATTCATACGGCAGCAACACGACGCATCATGGCTGGCGCGTTTCGTATCGCACGCATCGTCCACATCTCTCTCTGCCCTGCGGCGCACCCGAGAGTTGAGGGCCACGTAAGACACGTAAAGCGCACCCGCCAGCCACGGCGCGATAGCGCAAGCCACGCAGGCCGGGAAGAAATACGGAGACTCGACACGTAAGGCATGGTGGTCGAGCACGTAGGCAAAGACCTTCCACAACAGCTTCCACAAACCGTAGAAGGTCAGAAGCAATAACGCCAGGACTACAGGAATAATCTGGGGCCGACGCCACTTCATATCTCGCTCCTACGCAATTCGGCAAGGGAGCACGATCTTCCACGCATCATAGCCGGACCTCGACGCCGCTTGATTGCGGTTTACAGCACTGGCGCCCCGCGGCAAGCAGCGCGTCGGACAGGTCCGGCATCCCCAATCCTTCGATCGACTCAGGAGGGGCGCTGCGCTTGAGGCTGCCACACACGAATCCGTCGTTCTCTGGATCATTCCAGCGTCACGGGGCAGCGGATGCGGAAGGTGGTGCCCTGGTCGGCGGAGCTGGCGAACGAGACGCTGCCCTTGAGGTAGCGTTCGGTCAGCAGACGGACGCTGTAGGTGCCCAGGCCCCGGCCGGCGCCCTTCGTCGAGAACGATCGCTGGAAGATCTGCAACTGGACATCGCGAGGCATGAAGCCCTCGTTGTGGACCCAGAACTCCGCCACGTCGCCGTCAGCGGAGCAGCCCGCCGTAACCGTCTGCCCTGCGAGCGAGGCCTCCAGCGCGTTCTTGATCAGGTTGCACACCACGCGCATCAGCAAGACGCGGTCGCTGACCACCATCGCATCCCGGGCCCGTTCATCAATCCGCAGCACGCGCTCGAGGGCCACTGGATGCCCCCGGTACAGCTCGACCGCGTCCCGGAGCACCGCCAGAGTCCCCACCTGGGCCGGCGTCAGAACCAGCTCGCCGCTTTCGGCCTGCAGCAACATGCGCTGGGCTCCGATTTCCTCGTTCAACTCGCGAGACAGACGCCGAATGTCGTCGAGGTAATGCTCCCGGTCCTCAGGGCCGGCCTTCTGGAGGAAACCGACGGACCAGGACAGGCCGCACGCGACATTGTGGATGTCGTGCAGGAAAACCCGTTCGAGCGCCTGCCGCCGCTTCTCGTGACTGATATCCAGAGCCGCAAAGACCGAGAACCGCTCGCCCTCCACTTCCACGGGACTGGCCCAGACCCGCAAATCCAGGGCTTCGTGCGTTTTGCCGCGAAGGATGCGGCACTCGCGAACGTCGGCGTCGCCCTGCTGGCTGGCCAGAATGGCCCCGACGGCGCCGCACTTGCTGCAGAACTCCGTGACCCCGCAGCCGCCCGGATCTTTGGAGGCGTGAATGCACCCCAGCGCCTCGCCGGGCCGAAGTCCGTAGACCTCGTCTCTTTGCTTGTCCGGATAGACCATATCCATGAAGCGGTCGTTGGCAAAAACGATTTGCCGCTGGGCGTTGAGCACGACCAGCGCGCACGGCACCACTTCCGGCAGCACGCGCAGCAACGTGCGTTCGCTGAACAGGCGAGACTGCCGCTTGACCTCTGTGGCCACAGCCCGCTCCGCCGGGGCAAATTGGGTGGAGTCCGGCTTCAGTTCCATCGATCACTCTCTTCAATCAGTTGTTCTCCATGATCCCACAAATGCCGCCCAAAAGCAAGACCAATCCGGACCGACTTCGATCGCGCGGGCGAGGTTTGGCGTGACGCCGCGGCGTTGACATCCCTCATAAGATTGAGCGGAATCACGAAGTCACAACAGGATTTTCTAAAAGGGTACGACGATGGTGCGCACCACGTACATCAGGAGGGATGGGCCACAGGAACGCGGACAAGTCAGCTATGCTCCGTACGAAGACGGCGCCGCACTTTCGGTTCGGGCACTGATCTTGTCGGCGAGGTTCGTGGAGATCGATTACAGCAGGACTGGCAGCGGGTCGTGTTCCTGGTGCTCACCGCTCACGTTCAGGATCGGTGAGAGCCGAACGGAGACGGCAGAATTCCCTTGCGGCCTGGCACGGATCGGCGGCGGCCATGATCGCCGAGATTACGGCCAGGCCGTCGGCGCCCGCCTGCAACACCTCCGGGGCGTTGGCTGAGTTGATGCCTCCGATCGCCACCAGAGGTTTGTCGGTCAGTCGGCGGATCGCACGCACACCTTCCAGGCCCAGCGGCGCCGCCGTATCGGTCTTGGTCGGCGTCGCGAAGACCGGACTGACCGCCAGGTAGTCAATGTCCAGCGTTGCGGCCGTGCGGGCCTGCTCCATGCTCTCGACAGACAGCCCGATGATCGCATCGGGGCCCAGCGTCTCGCGGGCCTCCTGCACGGACGCATCCGACTGGCCCAGGTGAACGCCGTCGGCGTTCGCTCGCCGCGCCACGGCAATGTCATCGTTGACGATCAGCGGCACGCCTCGTGCATGGCAAATCTCTCGCAGTACGCACGCTTGCTCGACGAACGGTTCATGGGCCAACGACTTCTCACGCAGTTGGACCAGTGTCACGCCGCCGTCGAGCGCGAGCCGCACGACCTCGGCGACTCCTCGCGCCCCTGCCAGGGCACCGTCCGTCACGAGATACAGGAACGGATCGAAGGCTCTGCTCATCGCTCCACCCGCAGCCGCGACGCGATCCTCTCTTCGTCGAGGTCGTACAACGCATCGAGGAAGTGCATCCGCAGGCTCCCCGGTCCGGCGCTGACGTCACGCGCCAACTCTCCTGCGATGCCCATTACCGCCATGGCGTGTGCCGCCGCGAGGAACCGATCCGGCTGGACCGCCAGGAATACGCCGACCAGCGCCGTCGCAGTGCAGCCCATGCCGGTGACGCGGGTCATCATCGCACAGCCGTTGCCCAGCACACAGCGTCGGTCGCGACCGACCACCACGTCCTTCTCGCCGCTGATGACGACGGCGTCACAAAGCGACAGCAGCCCCGCCGCCGCATCGGCAACCTTCAGCGATTCGTCCAGGCTGTCGACGCCCTTGGTTCGTCCGGCTGACCCCGCCAGCGCGGCAATCTCCGACGCGTTGCCCCGGATGACAGACACGCCCCCTGCTTCCACCAGACGTCGCGCGGTCTGCGTCCGAAGGCGTGTGGCGCCGGCCCCGACCGGGTCGAACACCACGGGCTTGCCGTGCTGGCGCGCCGCGTCCAGCGTCGCCGCCATGCTGGCGATCCACGAGTCGTCCAGCGTCCCCATGTTCAGCACAACCGCGCCCGCCAGGGCCGTCATCTCCTCGACCTCGCCGACCGCGTGCGCCATCACGGGCGAGGCCCCCAGCGCCAGCAGCGCGTTGGCCGTCAGGTCCATCACCACCCAGTTCGTCACGTTGTGCACCAGCGGCGCGCGGGCCCGAACCGCCGCCACGTCCGCCCATACTCGACCCGCGTCAATCATGTCCGCCTTTCCGCCATGTTCATATCCATCTCCGGCGCAGGCAGGAACACCTTCGCCTTACGCGTCTTGTACTCGAAGACTCCGCGATTTGCCACCATTATGAAACGGGAAACGAGAGGCGGGAGCGGGAAGGAACGGATCAGTCGGGTTCGGCGAGGAGTTGCAGGATACGGCCCCGCATCCACTTCTCGCCTTCGACGCCCTGCCAGTTCATCTCGCCATACCACCAGTAGCGGACGAACCCTCGCTTGTCGATCAGGTAGACGCTGGGCCAGACGCGGTTGGCCCACGCATCCCAGTTGGCGCTGTTGTTGTCGACGGCTATGGGATAGGCGATGCCGGCCTCGACCGCCTTGCGCCGCACGTCCTCGACGAGACGTTCGCCCGGCGTCTCCGGCCGATGGATGCCGATGACCCTGAAGTGGTCCGCAGGAAACTCCGCGTGCCAGTTGTTGTAGTGAGGCAGGTTGCGGATGCAGTTGATACAGCCGAACGTGTAGAAGTGCAACGCCACGACCTCGCCCCGCAATTGCGCCAGCGTCAGCGGAGCCGAATTGATCCACATCTCGACGTCGCGGAGTTCCGGCGCCAGGCACGCCACCGGCTCGACGTGAGCGAAGTCGAAGGGCCGGCCCATCAGCGCCACCAGCAGGTTGCGCTGGGAATCACCCAGCACCGCCAGAATCTCGCGCTCGGCCCGGTCCTTGTAGCTCCAGACAGCGGCCACGTCCCCTGTGTTCACGCTGCGGCGCTGGAGTGACGCCAACTCGGCGTTCATCGTATCGAGGGCGGTCCGCATCTTCTCCGCCTGGACGGCGGATAGCTTCAAACGGCCGGCCACCGCAGGTTCCAGAATGCCTTGAATGCCCTGCGCCCGCAAGGTGATCTGGTCGAGTCGCTCGCTCTGCGGCTTCGACAGGACGGCGCCAAGCGCCTGCCTCAATTGATTGATGAGCCGGTCGGCCGGAGCGTTGCGCGCGGAGGCGGGCAGATCGCGCAGACGCCACAGAGGCAGCTCGACCTGCCCCAGCGCTTCGTCCACTGCCTGGATCTGGTCGTGGCGAAGCCCCAACTCCGCACGCAGAGCCGAGTCGCGCAGCAGCATCGTCAGAGGGTGTGGGATTGAACGAGGCATCTGTGTGTCGGCGGCGAAAGAAAATGGAACAAGGGACAGGAGAAGCATCACCGCCACTGCGAGGGGGCATAGATCCCAGGTGCTGTGTGCAGCGGCTCGCTTCGTCCTGTCCCGTTCGATCGTTTCCATTGACGAATGTCCCCTGCCGAGTGCCGGATTCAGTCCAGGCTGGACCACATCGTCCGCCATTGCTACGGTTTGCTGGCCCGGGGAGTTCGACTCGCACGCCGAGAACGACAAAGCATGCCGATTGCGAATTTTCGCAGAACACCAGCGTGCCGCAGGAGTAGATTCGAGTTGCCGAGGTTCGCATCACGCGACGGTCGTGGATCCATAAGTCGGGCTATTTTAGTCCTATATTTGATGTCGCCAAGAGGTTTATACCATCCGATTGATGGGAGGTGTCAGAGATGGAGCCAACCCTTCTGAATGCAGAGCGGTCCGAGGCGTTCGCCCGGCGGCTGCTCGACATCCTGAACGACGGCGCTCTTGCGGTAATGATCTCTCTCGGGCACCGGACGGGCCTTTTCGATACCCTGCGAGACCTGGCTCCTTCGACCAGCGAGGAAATCGCGGACGCGGCCGGTCTGAACGAGCGGTACGTGCGCGAATGGCTCGGCGCCATGCTCGCTGGCGGGATCATCGAGTGCGACGAGGACGCAGCGCGGTTCTCGCTGCCGCCGGAACATGCCGCGTCACTGACGAGAGAAGCAACACCCGATAATCTCGCGGTCTTCGCGCAGTATATCCCGTTGCTGGGCACGGTCGAGGACGAGATTCTCGAATGCTTCCGCAGGGGAGGCGGCTTGTCGTACGCGCGGTACAAGCGCTTCAACGAGGTGATGGCCGAAGACAGCGGTCAAACGGTCGTGGCCGTGCTGATCGATCGCATCCTGCCTCTGGCGCCGGGTCTGGTCGACGCATTGCGGTACGGCATTTCGGTCCTTGACGTCGGGTGTGGGAGCGGACGGGCACTGAACCGGATGGCCCGCGAGTTTCCCAACAGCCGCTTCACAGGGTACGACCTGCTCGAAGAAGCGATCGAGGCGGGACGGACCGAGGCAGAAAGACACGGGCTGACCAACGTGACATTCGAGCAACACGACCTGACCGTATACGAGTGGCCGGAGCAATACGACCTCATCACGGCGTTCGACGCCATCCACGATCAGGCCCGGCCCGACCGGGTGCTGGCCGCCATCTCGCAGGCGCTCAAACCCAACGGCGTCTTCCTGATGCAGGACATTGCAGCTTCCAGCCACATGCATGAAAACCGCGATCATCCGGCCGGGCCCCTGCTGTACGCGATCTCATGTCTGCACTGCATGCCGGTTTCGCTGGCGCAGGGCGGCCTCGGGCTCGGCGCCATGTGGGGTCGCCAGACCGCCTGCGACATGCTCCGGGCCGCCGGCTTCACCGGCATCCAGATCCGGCAACTGCCCCATGATTTCCAGAACAGCTACTTCATCGCCTCCAAACAACCGCTGGCGAGCCGGAAGAACATCCGCGCCGCTGTTGCGGCGGCCCAATCGCGTGCGGTCGGCGACGAACATCCCTTGAAGGTCGGTACGATGTGACGGACACGACGGCGTCGGCTGGCGCGTCAGATCCCCTGGCTCGGCGTGCCATCGGACCGTTGCCAAGGCAGTAAAGGCTGGTATCATGAGCGGTCTTGCACTGGATGGCATGGAGTGTCTGGAGTCGCGGCGATGCTGGTATATGGACTCATGGCAGTTGGATTCGTCTTCGTGATCAAGGGGGCCGATCTGTTTGTCAGCGGCGCCTCGTCGCTGGCACGGAGGCTCCACGTCTCAGACCTGGCCATCGGGCTGACGGTAGTGGCGTTCGGGACCTCCCTGCCGGAACTGGCTGTCAACGTGACCGCCAGCATCCGGGGGGACACCGGCATCACCATCGGCAACATTCTGGGCAGCAATATCGCCAACATCCTGCTGATCCTCGGCGTCGCCGGCGTCATCTTCCCGCTGGCCGTGACGAAAGGCACAATCTGGAAAGAGATTCCGCTGAGTCTGCTGGCCGCCCTGCTGGTGGGCATCCTGGCCAACGACTTGGCCATCGACGGGGCCGGCCCCTCGTGTCTGACGCGCATCGACGGTCTCGTGCTGCTGTGCTTCTTTGCCATCTTCTTGTACTACACCGCCGGCATCGCTCGGGCGGAGGGCATTCCCGCAGCGCCCCACCAGGACGTGCAGGCCGCATGGAAGACGGCGGTGTTGATGGTAGCAGGATTCAGCGGTTTGCTCCTCGGCAGCACGTGGGTGGTTGATGGAGCCGTGAAGCTGGCTACATCGCTGGGCGTGCGTCAGACGGTGATCGGCCTGACGATCGTCGCGGTCGGGACTTCGCTGCCGGAGCTGGCCACCTCGGCCGCAGCCGCCTACCGAAAGAACCCCGAGATCGCCATCGGCAACGTCGTCGGCTCCAACATCTTCAACATCTTCTTCATCCTGGGAGTCAGTTCGCTGATTCGCCCGATTCCTTTCGAGCCCAGAGCAAACGTGGACATCGGCGCCGCGATCATCGCCAGCGGACTGCTGTTTGCGTGCATGTTCACCAGCAAGAGGCACATCCTCGACCGGCGGGAAGCCGCCCTCTTCCTGGTCCTGTACACAATCTACATCACAGCGACGGTCGTCTGGCTGAACTAGCGCATAGGCTCTCTGACGGATGCAGAAAGATCGAAGAGGCACAGCCCCATGTTGAACAACATCCTACTGGCGTTCATTCCGGTTTTCGTCGCGGTCGACGCGATCGGCACGCTGCCGATTCTAACGTCACTGACCCAAGGTCTCGACCCCAGACAGAAGCACCGCATCATCCTCCAGTCGATGCTCACAGCGCTGTGCCTGTCCGTCGCGTTCATCCTCGTGGGCAAGCTCGTCTTCCGCGCGTTGGGAATCACGATGGGCGATTTCATGATCGCCGGCGGCGTGATCCTCTTCTGCCTGGCCATCATCGACATCGTCAACCCGGTCAAACGACGACGGATGCCCGACACGGACTTCGGCGTCGTTCCGCTGGGGACGCCGCTGCTGGCCGGTCCGGCGGTGCTGACCACGTCCATGCTGGCGGTCTCCGAGTACGGCCTGCTGCCCACCCTGATCTCGGTCGTCGCCAACATCCTGCTGGCCGGTCTGCTCTTTCGAGGCTCGCTGGTCGCGATCAAGCTGCTGGGCGCATCCGGCGCCAAGGCCATGTCGAAGGTCTCCAACCTGCTCCTGGCGGCCATCGCGGTCATGCTCATCCGCAAAGGCCTGGCGTCGTTCTACGCACCCGCCTGACGGCAGGACTCCGGGGCAAACTCGGTTGACCTTCCGGAGGGGATTCGATACCATCGTCATGGGAATGCAGTCCCTTCATGAGAAAGGCCCTGAGTGAGGATCGCAGAATGATTCGAGTCACCGGATACATCGAAAAGGACCCAGAGACAGGGCTCTACGTGGCGATCGTGCCTGGGATTCCAGGGGCACATACGCAGGCCGAGACGCTGGACGAGCTTCAGAAGAACCTGCGGGAAGTAGTCGAATTGTGCCTTGAAGAGATGGACGAAGAGGCACGAAAGCGCGTCCCGGAATTCGTCGGCATCCAGCAACTGGAGGTGGCCGGGTGAGCAAACTGAAGCTCATCGATGCCAAGAGAATGGAGAAGCTCCTGTTTGCTCAGGGCTTCGCAAAGGTCCGGCAGAAAGGCAGCCACGCCTTCTATCGACATCCCGACGGCAGAACCACCACATTGCCGCACCACAAGGGTCAATTGCTCTCTCGTCCGTTGCTTCGCGAGATCCTCCGCGAAACGGACATCTCCGTCGAGCGCTACGGCGAACTGCTCGATTTGTGATCTCCTTTTGGCCGCCCTGCTGAGAGGCGACCTGCCATATTGGCACACAGGGCGACCAAGCCAAAGACAGCACAAATCCATTCCCAGAATAGACTTAGGCCACACCTATCGCTCAGGCACGCGGTTTGCACCGTTTGTGGGTGGGGACGACCGTGCCCCTTCGAAACGGAAGATTCGAGTGAGGTCTGGAAATGAAATTCGACAAATTCACGCTGAAAGCTCAGGAGGCTCTGGCCACCGCCCAGCAAATTGCGATGGCCAGGTCTCATACGATTCTTTCGCCGCTGCATCTGCTCAGTGCGGTGCTCGCTGACGACGAGAGCATTGCGGTGACGATCCTCAAGAAAATCGGGGTCAACGTCGGCCGCGTGCGCCAGATGACCGACAGCGAGCTGGGCCGACTCGCCCAGGGAACCACTCCCGGTCAGTTGATGCCCGATCCGGCGCTGAACCAGGTCGTGTTCGACGCCCAGAACCGGGCCGACAAGATGGGCGACGAATACCTCAGCGTCGAGCACCTGTTTCTCTCGCTGGCCGCGGTCAACAGCGACGCCAAAGAGATCCTCAGCGTCAACTCCGTCACTCCGGAGTTGGTCCAGAACGCCCTCAAGGACATTCGCGGCGGCGCCACCGTCAGCGACCAGAACCCCGAGGAGAAGTACAAGGCCCTGGAACGCTACGGCATCGACCTGCTCGATATGGCCCGCAAAGGCAAGCTCGACCCGGTGATCGGACGCGACGAGGAGATCCGACGGTGCATGCAGGTGCTCAACCGCCGCACCAAGAACAACCCTGTCCTGATCGGCGAGCCGGGCGTGGGCAAGACCGCCATCGTCGAAGGGCTGGCCCAGCGGATCGTCGCCGGCGACGTCCCTTCGGGACTCAAGAACAAGCGCGTCATCGCGTTGGACATGGGGAGCCTGATCGCCGGCACGAAGTTCCGAGGCGAATTCGAAGACCGCTTCAAGGCCGTGCTCAAGGAGGTGATCGCGGCCGAGGGCCAGATCATCCTGTTCATCGACGAGCTGCACACCGTCGTCGGCGCCGGCAAGGCCGAGGGCGCCGTCGACGCCGGCAACCTGCTGAAGCCCTCGCTGGCCCGAGGCGAGCTACGATGTATCGGCGCCACGACGCTGGACGAATACCGCAAGTACATCGAGAAGGATGCGGCGCTGGAGCGTCGCTTCCAGCCGATCGTGGTCGATCCGCCCAGCGTCGAAGAGACGATCGCGATCCTGCGCGGGCTCAAGGCGCGTTATGACGCCCATCACGGCGTTCGGATCACCGATTCGGCGCTGGTGGCGGCCGCGACGCTGTCCCACCGCTACATCACCGACCGCTGGCTGCCTGACAAGGCCATCGACCTGATCGACGAGGCGGCCTCGAAGCTGCGGATCGAGAACGACTCGCTGCCGGCCGAGATGGACGACATCCGCCGCAAGATCGTGCAGCTTCAGATCGAGCGAGAGGCGCTCAAGAAGGAGAGCGACCCCGCCAGCAAGGAGCGGCTCAAGACCACGGAGAAGCAACTGGCCGAGCTGGAGCAGCAGGACAAAGAGCTGACCGCGCAGTGGGAGAGCGAGCGAGGCGGCATCGACCAGATCAAGCAACTCAAGCAGCAGATCGAGCGGGCGCAGACGGAGTTCGAGGACGCGCAGCGCAGAGGCGAACTGGAACGGGCCGCCCGCCTGAAATACGAGACTATCGCTAACCTCAAGAAGGACCTGGACGCCAGGGAAGAGAACCTCGCCCGATCCGAGAAGACCCATAAGATGCTCCAGGACGAGGTCACGGAGGAGCACATCGCGCAGGTCGTCGCCAAGTGGACCGGCATCCCGGTCTCGCGGCTGTTGACAGGCGAGCGGGAACGCCTGATCAAGATGGAAGAGCAGATCCGCGAGCGGGTCGTCGGGCAGAATGAAGCCATCTCGGCGCTGTGCAACGCGGTGCGCCGCAGCCGCTCGGGGCTTTCGGACCCGAACCGGCCGATCGGCACGTTTCTGTTCCTCGGGCCCACCGGCGTCGGCAAGACCGAGCTGAGCAAGGCGCTGGCGCACTTCCTGTTCAACGACGTCAACGCCATGGTGCGGATCGACATGAGCGAGTTCATGGAGCCTCATTCGGTGGCCCGGCTGATCGGCGCCCCTCCGGGCTACGTGGGCTACGAGGAAGGCGGACGACTGACCGAAGCGGTGCGGCGGAAGCCCTATTCCGTTATCCTGCTCGATGAGATCGAGAAGGCCCACCCGGACGTGTTCAACGTCCTGCTCCAGGTGTTCGACGACGGCCGGCTGACCGACGGCAAGGGTCGCACGGTCGATTTCAAGAACACGGTCATCATCATGACCAGCAACATCGCCAGCCAGCAGATCCAGCAGCTTTCCGAAGAGAAAGGCGCCGACTGGGAGATCGAGGCCCATGTCAAGGAGGCGCTCAAGCAGGTCTTCAAGCCCGAGTTCCTCAACCGGATCGACGAGGTCATCGTTTTTCACATGCTCGCGCGAGAGCACCTGCGAGCGATCGTCGACATCCAGCTCGGCTATCTGGCCGACCGGCTGCGGGATCGCAAGATCACGCTGGAGTTCACCGACAAGGCTCGGGACCGCGTGATGGACGAAGGGTACGACCCGACCTTTGGCGCCCGGCCGCTCAAGCGAACGATCCAGCAGAGATTGGAGAACCCGCTGGCCACCGAACTGCTGGCGGGCAAGTTCGGCGATGGCGACACCATCCGCGTCGACGCCGACGCCCACGGCTTCACCTTCGAGAAGGCCAGCAAGTCCTGAGATCGGGCGACGGGGATGCACAGCCTCGTTTCTGCACAGGTGAGAGTCGGACGAGCCGATGATCAGCGATTGTCGCGCCCGTCCAATTCACGATTGAGCCGGCGAGGATCTCTGGCACAGTGGAACAGGCCAAAGACGATCACCTGTTCGCCTTCGATCCGGAAGTAGATCGCATACGGAAACCGACGCAGCAGGCATCGTCGGAACTGGCCGTGCACCTGCTGGTATGTCATCGGATTGCGCACCAGGTGGGCAGAACAGGCGTAGAAGACGCGAAGGAACTCCTCCCCGAGCCCCACAGCCTTCTGCTCATACCAGAGCCAGCCGTTCAGGGCATCGGTCTCGACTTGGGGCAGGAACCGAAGAACATAGGTCATCTGCTCGTCTCTATTCTCTGGCGCAATTCCTCCAGCGTGAGCAGCGAACCCGGGTCTTTCTCGTACGCCGTCAGCCTGTTGTCCAATTCGGCCCGGTGGCTCTGGGGCACGGGAACACTGGATGGCTCTGAGGCAATGCTGTCCCAAAGGTCCTCCAGCAACAGAATCCTCTCGGCCACACTCAAGCGTGCAATCTCAGGAATCTCATCCAGCCGCATCCCGGTGCTCCAGTAAAACCTATCGGCGCTGTCCAATTCTCTTGACACATCATACCCGTTGGAGGTCCCTGTGCCAAGTCGTGAGATGACGCGACGGAGAAAGATGCGCAGGCCGAGAACCCCGCACCCACACCCCAGGGTCAGGTCCGGGCCAGGGCAATCAGGTGCTCGGCGACCTTGTCGAGGGGGACGATGCGCTCGGCGCCGCCTCGGGCGATGGCCTCTTTGGGCATGCCGAAGACGACACACGACTGCTCATCCTGGGCGATCGTGTGCGCGCCGGCCTGCCGCATGTTCAGCAGCCCGGTCGCTCCATCGTCGCCCATCCCGGTTAGAATGGCTCCAATCGCGTTGGCCCCGGCGAACTTGGCCACGGAATTGAACAAGACCTCGACGCTGGGCTTCTGCCGGCAGACGGGCGGACCATCCCGGAGCGCTACGTAGTAATTGGCGCCCGAGCGCTGGAGGATCATGTGCAGTCCCCCCGGGGCGATCAGCACGCGGCCGGGCACGACGTGGTCGCCGTCGTCGGCCTCCTTGACGCTCATCGCGCACTCCGTGTCGAGACGCTGGGCGAACGAGGTGGTGAAATGGGCCGGCATGTGCTGGACGATCACCGTCCCCGGCGCGTTGGCCGGCAGCATGGACAACACACGAGTCAAGGCCTGCACCCCTCCGGTGGATGCGCCGATGGCGAAGATCTTGTTCGTGGTCTCGGCCATGCTCAGCCGCGGGGCAGAAGCGACGCTTCGCACCGCCGCATCGGGCCGGGAAGCGATGCGCGCGGTGGAGGCCGCCTTGATCTTCTCGACCAGCACGTCGCACATGTTGCCCACGCTGTAGGACCCGCTGGGCTTGCACATCACCTCGACGGCGCCGGCGTCCAGCGCCTCCATGGCGGTCTTACCGCCCTGTGGCGTCAATGAACTGAGCACGATGACGGGCATCGGATGGTGCTTCATCAGCTTCCGCAGGAACGTGATGCCGTCCATGCGCGGCATCTCGACGTCGAGCGTCAAAACGTCCGGGTTCAACGCCAGAATCTTGTCACGAGCGATGTAGGGGTCCGGGGCGGTCCCAACAATCTCGATGCCGGGGTGTCGTCCCAGCTCCTGTGTAAGAATCTTGCGAACGATCGCCGAGTCGTCGACCACCAGGACCCGTATGCATTTGTTTATCGTCAACGTCATTTCTACATCCTCGTCCACTCATTCCATCATCCGGCGTGACAGCAGCCCACCCTCCGAGCGGGATCAGCGCAGACACTTCTCCAGCCCGATCGATCGCACCGTCACGGTCCCGTCGGCCATGTCCATGTAGAGACTGCGGGCGGCGCTGCCTCCCACATCCTCGGCGTTGATGAACATGCCGTTGCTCCAGAGAATCTTGCGGATGGCCAGATAGTTGCGTTTGCCGATGTCGAACCCCTGCGGGCCCGTCGCCATGGCCGCTCCGCCGGCCAGTCGAACGTGCATCCGCTTCTTGTTGGCGCCCATCGTGGTCATCTTGTTCAACAGCAGCGCCATGCCGGTGTCGGCGAACATCAGCGGCTTGCTGCGGGCCCGCTCCTCGTCCATCTTCGAGGAAGGCAGTTGGTAGTGCAGCATCCCACCGATGTGGGTGACCGGGTCGTACAGACAGACCCCGATGCACGAACCGAGGGAGTAGGTCACCAGCACGTCGGAGGGGTCGCTGGAGACCTTCGCGTCCGAGATATCGACCACAATTCGCGTCTTGACCATGCCCGCCCCCTACGATTTGAGATAAATGGTTGGCTGCACGTACTTGAACGCGTGCTCGATTCCCGTCAGCGATTCGGAGTGGCCCGTGAAAAGGACGCCACCGGAGCCCAGCAAATCATAGAATCGATGGATCAGGCGTGCCTGCGTTGGTTTGTCGAAGTAGATCATCACGTTGCGGCAGAAGATGAAGTCCAGCGGTCCCTTGACCGGCCAGTCCTTCATCAGATTCAGGTAGCGGAAGATCACCAGCTCTCTCAGGGCCGGCCCGACTTCGTAGCGTTCTTTGCCTCCTTCGCGGTGCGCGATGAGATACTTGCTCCGCAGCGGCAGCGGAATCGGTTCGATCCGCTCGCGGTCGTAGATGCCGGCCTGGGCCCGTTCGAGAATCTGGGTGGACACGTCGGTGGCCAGCAGCTTGACGTCCCAGCGGCCCTTGCCCCCGAGCGCTTCGAGCAACGTCAGCGCGATGGAATAGGGTTCCTCGCCGGAAGAGCAACCCGCGCTCCAGCCGCGAATCCGGCACTGACCCCGGCTCTGTCGGGCCTTCATCACACGCGGAAGCAACTGCGTCCGCATGTACTCGAAGTGC
>CAZNSM010000032.1:23922-30768 GCA_964575615.1 uncultured Pirellulales bacterium
TCCCCTTTGCGGGACAGGTCGCGGGCCAGGCGGCTCATCTTCTGGAAGACGCCCTGGACCGGCACCATGCGCATGGACATCGAGAGTTCCTGAAGCTCTCGTACGATCTTGCCCTGGTGGGCGACCTTGCGCGCCAGATCGTGCGTCGAGGAGGTTCCCGTGTGGATCTCCTCGGCGACCATCAGTTGCGCGATCACCAGCTCGCCGGTCATGTTGATCAGATTGTCGAGGCGCGTGATGCTGACCTTGATCTTGTCGTCGGCCGCCGCGTGTGCAGCCGCACCGCTCGACGCGGCCTTCTTCGCCTCGGTCTTGTCCTCGAGAATGACATCGAGCTTCTCGTCGTCCGCCTTCGTCTGCACCGGACGGATCGACACGGCGGGCGTCCTGCCTTCCGCGGCCGCCTTCAGCGTCTCCAGCAACGCCGGGAGCTGGTCCTGCCGGGGGACCGGCGCGCCCGATTCCACGGCTTCCTTCAGGCACGCAAGCATCCGCTTGAGCATGTCCACCGACGCAAACGCCGCATCGCTGTTCTCGCCCGCCAGGACCAGCTTGCCTTTGCGCGCCAGGTCCAGCAGGTTCTCTGCCGAGTGAGCCAACGACCCGATGTCGGTGAGATTCAAGAAGCCGGCCATCCCTTTGATGGTGTGGAACCCGCGGAAGATCTTGTTGATCAGCTCCTCGTTGTCCGGGTGGTTCTCCAGTTCGAGAAGGGCCGATTCGGCGGTCTCGATGTGTTCGGCGGCCTCGGTGATGAAGTCCACCACCAGCGGCGCATCGTCCGGGGAGATCGTCATCGCCTCCGAAGCGGCCGGAGTCTCGGCGGCGACGGCCGGTTCCGAAGGGGCCGGCGCTGGGCTCTCCGACGCCGGCTCAGCCGGCACAGGGGCAGGAGACGACGCCGCTTCGCCGGGACCTGAACCGTCGAGCTGACGCGCCAGACCCTGAAGACTGCAAATCGCCTTGGCGATGGCGTTCAGAGCCTGCGAGGTGTCCTTCACCTCCTGTCCGAGAACCTGCTGAAGCGTTTGGGTTGCCTCGGCCGTTGCGCCTTCCATTTGAGATCGCAGCGGGTCGGACCCTCGATCCAGTTCATGGACGGTCCGGTCGATCCGGCTGAGAATCTCCTCCAACTGCCGGGCGTCGGACAAGTCCGAAGGCCCGAGCATGTTCACGCAGCAGGCGGCCTGTTCAACGAGTTGGATCAGCGTGTCATTCTGGTTCATCGCCATCTCTTTCGCTGCTTCACAGAGTCTTTCCTACTTCAAAATGCGCCGGCTATACGAGCACCGGGACGGCCTGAGGGGGTTTGCCTTTCCAGGAAAGGGATTGATCCGCCTCCAGCACGCGCAACAGGATGTCGAACACGGTGATGATGCCCTGGACTTTCGACTGGGCATCGACCACGGGCAAACAACGTCCGCCGTATCGACACATACTCTCGATGATAGTCGCCAACGCGGTCTCCGGCCGGACCGTTCGAACCGGGCGACTCATGATCCACTTGACCTTGATGCCGAGCGTCGCATCGTCTTCCGGGCGGCGCCACTTGGCGAACGCCGGACGCAGATACGGACTGACCGCGCTCTGAATGCTCGAATTGGACAGGAGCCCTTCCAGCGCACCGTCGCGGCCGACGAGCACGTATCCGACGCTGTGCTGCTGCATCAGCCCGATCACGTCCTGGACGGTCGTCTCGGGATCGCACCAGATCACCTCCGGCGTCATGATCTGGCTGGCCGGTTTGTTGAGCAGATCGGTCAGCGCCGAGATGTCTGGCTCCACCGTGTAGTCGGCCAGGACCTGGTCGAGCAGCGAGCCGCTCTGCGGCGCCGGCTCTGCGGCCACGCGCGGCCTGGGTGGAACCTTGGGCGGCGCCGGCGGCACGGAGGGGCCCACCACGGCCTCGACGACGGATTGAATGTCTTCGGGAATCGCCGCCCGAACCGCCTCGCCGGACGCCGGGGCGGAGACCTTCGTCTCGACCGGAGCCTCCGTTCGTGCCTCGCGCGCGTGAACGGCTGTGGGAGGTTCTGAGGAACCGGACTGCGCCGGCGTCTGCGGCTTCTCCGCCGTGGCGCCGGCCGTTGAGGCAGGCGCTGAAGCGACCGAAGGGGCGGCCGGAGGGACGGCCTCCTGGGCCGGAGCCTTGGATTCACCCTGTGCCGGTAACGCAGGAGGCGCCGCGGCAGCCGGAGCCGAAGGAGCACCCTGCGATGGCGCCGGCGGCGCCGCAGCCGGAGCCTCAGCGCTGCTCGCGTCGCCATTGCCCGAAGCGTGGACCACACGAGCCGGAAACACCGCAGCACAACAGAAACTCGGATAGGACGCAACGGTCATCTCGTAGACCGCGAAATGCACTTGTTCCTCGCCGGTCAGGCTGATCTGCGTCGAGTCTTCCCAGGGTTTGCCGATGAACGTGCTGGTCTTGAGGAAGTGCTCATGTCCCTCGCACTCTTCGCGAAAGGCGCGGTCCCACGAACCGACGAGCAGATTGCCCACCTCGCGAGCGGCATCGGTCAGGTTGTTCGCATCTTCGTCTGTGCCTCGCTTGACCACGTCGAGAATCTTGTTCTGGGGCAGCATCACAATGACCCCGGACAGCACGAACAGACCGCCCTGGTCGAAGAACAACTGGAAGACCCCGTCCAGCGCGCCGGACGCCTGCACCAGATGAACCGCCGTCAGTTTCTTGAAAAGCTTGCGCACGTCCCCGACGGTCCCGGCGCCAGCCTGCTGACGCTTGCACTGCACGTCCGCGTCGAACATCGCACCGATGTCCTCGCAGAAGGCGTTGAACGCGCTGTCCGACAGGTCGGCCAGACGCGGTTCTATGTCGGTTGCTGTGGCTGCCATCGTTTGTCCTTCTCTTCGCCCTGTCGTAACGCCGCAATGCGCTTCGTCGCCGGCCCCGTCAATCCCGGGGACCCGATCGGACCTGTGTCAATCTCGTTATGCCTGGCTCTCCCGGTACAACAGGGAGAACTGCACACGGTGCTCCTCTTCGAGGTTCACCGTGACCGAGATCTTGCTGGCCCGTTCGCCCAGACTGTTGCGAAGCTCTCGCCCACGAACCACTGACGGAATGGACACTTCCATCGTCCCGACCTCCTCCTGAACGCGGGCCTTCAGGGCGCCCATCACCATGTTGGCGACTTCTCCGATGGCATCGCTCATGTCATTGTCGCTCATGGGCTCGTCCGGATCGGTACCCAGCATGTTGGCCCCGATCGTTCGCGCGCAGCGGCAGCCGCAGCAGATGGCCAGGCAACCCTCCAGATCGCCCTTGAAGGTGATCGTCCCCAGCAGGGTTTCGTTTTCGAGACCCGGTCCCTCCTGCTCGTCGGCGACC
Source organism: uncultured Pirellulales bacterium (assembly GCA_964575615.1). GTDB lineage: Bacteria > Planctomycetota > Phycisphaerae > Sedimentisphaerales > Anaerobacaceae > Anaerobaca. The sequence continues at coordinate 27,275 of CAZNSM010000032.1, forward strand.
TCTTCCAGGGCCATGAACGCCATCGTTTCAAACACTTCCTTCGCACTGTCCAGCAGGCTGTCCCTGAGAGACATCGTGGTAATCATTTCTGCGCCTCCGCAATTGGCAAACAGTTTCGGCTCATAGCAGCACCTCCAGGTGTTTCTCCCAGGTCCCCTGCGATACGCCGGACCTGCGGGACCGATCCGCGTTTCAGTTGAGCAGCGGGGTCAGCTTCTCCTGGAACTTCTCCGGGGTGAACGGTTTGGTGATGTAGCCGTCGGCGCCGTCATGCATGACCTGGTCAATCAGGTCCTGGGCGCTTTCCGTCGAGACCATGACGATCTTCGTATTGCTGCACGTGGGCAGTTCGCGGGCCTTCTTGACCAGCTCGGTCCCGTTCATTTCGGGCATGTTGATGTCGCAAAGAATCACATCCACCGGCCCGCCCTGGAGCTTCTGGAGGGCTTCGACCCCGCTGCCCGCCTCTTCGGTCCGATCGAATTCCAGACCGGACATCCGGACGGTGCGCATGATGATCTTCCGCATCGTCGCCGAATCATCGACGATCATCAGTGACTTTCCCATAGTGTGTCCTCACTTTCCGACCCCATACGAGTCCCACGGCCCCCTGCCACAGGGAACCCCGTCCGTGCTCGCGCAAGCACGGCGACGGACACGCCCATCGGGGCGTATCGCCGGACTGAACCGTAGCTGAATCGGCGCATCAAGGGCGCGTCTCAATCAGCTTTTGGCTATTTTCCGCATTTTGCCCGTCCGCATCGCGGGTATTCCCTCGGGCGCGCTTCGCTTCTCGGACGTTGGAGCGTGCTTGGCGATCTGTGGGGGGCCGAGTCGGATGACAGGAATCGCCGAGGGACAGACGATGGCGTCGCGCCGGCGTGAAGGACCGATCCGCCGGTCCTATATGATTTCGGCAGCCGTGTCGGGGACCCACGCGCGGCTGCCGTCGGACAGCTCGATGTGGAACCAGCCGGGACGACGATCGAGCAGTTCGAATTCCGTTCCGGCGTGCAGCGGCTCTTTGAAGCTCGGCGCGTAGTTCGGGCCGTCCCCTTGCCGGGCGACGATCTCCGATGCGGTGATGACTCCGCCCAGACGCGTGGATCGCTCGCGGGTCTCCACCACGACCGAGATCAGGAAACACAGGCACAGCAGTCCGCCCAGCACCGCCATCGTGGAGGCTACCGGACCACGCCCGCGCCAGACCAACACGGTCGCACCGATGCACAGGCCCGCGAAGAACAGGCAGGCGAGGAACAGCCGCGTTCCGAGCGAGAAGTCATAGTGCCAGAAGAACAGGGTCTGGAGCACCCGTTTCTCCGTCTGTACGCCGACCTTGTCGAGCCTTTGGCTTCGCGCGAAGGCGAGATTGTTGCGGACGTTCACGTCGGCGCTGTCGAGCCGCAGCGCACGCCGGTAGTTCAGGATCGCTCGTCCGATATCCTCGGTCAGGAAGTAGGCGTTGCCGAGGTTGTAGTGGAGCCGGGCGTTGCGGATGCCGCCCCGATCGATGATCTTCTCATATAAGAGGATAGCCCGCCGGTAGAGCTCCATCGCCTTGTCGGGCGTCTTGGCCGCGGCGTTGGCCTGCTGGAACGCCGTATTCGCCTCGTTCAGCCACGCGTAGAGTTGATCGCGCGAAGGAGGCTCGCCGTGGGTCTCATAGGTCCCGTCGGTCGGATAGGACCTGTCGGACCCATAGGACTTGTCCGCGCCGGCCAACGCCAGCGCTACAAGCAGCAGGATGTGCGCCGCATGGGTCTTCATCGCTTCGAGTTCTCTTCTATCCGTTGCACCAGCTCAATCGCCTCCTCGATCTGGGCCGCATCCACCTGCGCGTGGATCGACGCATACCGAGATGCCTCCGATTCGGAGATCTTCGCCCTGAACCGGTCGGCCAGATCGGCGTCCCCGGTGGCCGTCAGCACGATGCCGCGACAGTCGTCGGCGGTCAGCGAACCGGCGGTGCGGTCGAACCGGTCGCCGACGTATCCTCTCAAAGCCGCGATCAGCAGATCGTGTCGCTCGTTTGCCTCGGCCGCCGCCACGGCACGAAGCCGTCGCACCGCCGCCGAACACGCCCCACGGCGGCGCTTCCGCGCCACCGCCTCGGGACTGGTTCGCGTCGCCAGGCGAAACGCTACGCTGCCGAGCAGCGCCGCCAACGGAACGGACCAGAGCACGGCGTAGCCCGGGCTGACCAGCGCCGCCAGAGGCGAGAACGCCTGATTGACCAGAACCTCCGGACCGTAGTAGTTGGCGCTGAATCCCTCCCGCAGGGCCTGGACCTGGCGTCCGACCGGTGCGGCGTCCAGTCCTTCGATGTCGGCGCCCGTCAGCACCTTGGCCGCCGCCACCTCCAGCGGGATAGGTTGGGTCCTGGCAACCACGTAATCCCCGGCGTCCGGATCGAAATACGCCAGCGGGATAGCCGGAATCTCCGTCACCCGATCATGGCCGGCCCGCAACGTCTGCGTGAAGACCTTTTGTCCATCCTCAAGGAGGGGCGATGCCTTCTCGCTGGGGATCTTGAAGTTGTCCGCCAGATCGGGCACGCCTTCCAGGTCAGGCCACTGGACCGGCTTGAGATACGGATTGCCGCCGATGCGGATGGTCAGCGTGATCGGATCGCCTACACTGACCTGGGTGGGCGTCGCAGAAGCCGATATCGTATAGCGGCCGACCAAACCATAAAACCCTTTGGGCCGGCCCGTCTCGGGCAGCGGCAGCACGTTCAGCGGGATCGCGGCCGACTGCACCGCGAACCGCTCGTAGTTCATTCGGAATGGGTTCAGGAAATCGCCCGTCCGGACGCGGCCGGTCGCCATGCTCGTCGAGACCGTCACCGGTTCGAGCGTCACCGGGCCGGGCTTTTTCGGGATCAGGACCTTGCGGAACGAGACGATCGCCGCCTCCATGCCCTTAATCAGCTCGCGATTCTCGTAGACCACGACCGGAACGCCGTGAATGGTGGCGTCCGTTTTGGCATAGGCGCCCGCCGCATCCGGCAGGTCCTCGATGAAGAAATCGTCGCTCTTGAACACGGGCACGTCGAACGCCGCGTCTTTCACCTGCGCCTTGACGATCCAGCGCACCGTCATCACCACCGGCTGGCCTACGTAGCACTTCGTCTCCGACAGCGTCACTTCCAGGTCCAGGCGATCCGTCGTCCCCGGCGCCGAGACCGTCACCTCCACCGCGTTGGTCGTGTAGGTCTGGCCGTCCACGACCACGGTCACGCCGGGAAGGACCATCGTCCCCGGCTTGTCCGCCACGATCGCGTAGTTCTCCGAATAGCTGATGGTCGTGCGGTCGCCGATCGTCTGGATCGAGCTGCCGCTGCCGGCCCGCTGAGGATTGAACTGGGCGATGGCGGAGACGTCGACCCGGCTGGGCTTGCCGCCCTCGACGACCACCGAGTAGGTAAACGCCTGTCCCGGATAGATCGTCGTGTCGGAGTCGACCTTCGCATAGACCCGCGTCCGCGCCTG
>CAZNSM010000032.1:30868-35177 GCA_964575615.1 uncultured Pirellulales bacterium
TTCTGTCTCTGCTCCTTGTCGAGGATTTCCTGGGCCGTGGCGTCCGGCACGACCTGCTGTTGCTGCGCCTGCTGCGGTTCCTGGCCCTGGTCTTGTTGCTGTTGGTCCTGCTGCTTCTGCTGTTCCGTCTGATTCGGATCCTGCTTCTGCTCGGCTCCTTGCGGCTGCTGTTCCTGGGGCTGGTTCGGGTCCTGCGACCGGGGCTGCTGGCCTTGTTGCTGATCTTGATTTGGCGGCTGGCCTTGCTGGTCCTGCTGCTGTTGCTCTTGTTTCTGCTGTTCCTGCTGCTTCTTGATCTGGTCGAGGATGTCCTTGATCGTCAGCCGGGCCACTTCGATATTGCGCGCGGCCTTTTCGTTCTGCGGGTCGATGTCCAGCACGCCCCGCCAGTAGGTAATGCTGGTCTGCATGTCCTCCAGAGCCTTGTGCAGATCGGAATCGCGCTGCTTGGCGCCTCGCTGGAAGAAGCAGTTGCCGAGGTTGTACTTGGCCTTGGCGACCAGCGTCATGTCCTTGCTCCCGGCGGCGACCTCCTGATACAGATCGATCGCCTCGCCCAGATCATCGAGGCGATAATAGCTGTTGGCCTTGTTGAACTTGGGCACGAGCGCCTCCGGCTGCTCGACCTCGGCCTCGTTGTACTTGTTGACTGCCTCGGCGTACTGGCCGTCGGCGTAGAGCCGATTGCCCTGCCGGACCATCTGCCGCACAGACTCGGCCCGCGCCGCCCCCGCCGCCGCCAACACCAGCAGCGTGACCACAATCGGATTAAGCCGCTTTCCTGCGTTCACTGAGCAAGGCCTCGCAAATCAACAGTCCGATGGCGAACGCCACGAAGATCTGGAACTTCTCGTCGTATTTCATCATCGTCATCGACTCCAGCTCGCGCTTGGCCGCCGAGGCGATCAGGTTGTCGTAGATCTGCCCCAGGTCCATTGTCGTGCCCGGCTCGACCGAGAGGTACTTGCCCCCGTCCGTCGCGTAGGCCACCTCGCGCAGCGTGTCGCTGTCAAGCATGGACCAGACCTCCTGGCCCTGGTACTTCAGGAACGTGGTCTGGCCGTCGGGACCGGTGATCGGGATGCGCGATCCGGTGTTGTCGTCGCCCAGGCCGATGGCGATGATGCGGATGCCTTCTTCAGCCGCCTTCTTGGCCGCTTCGACGGGGAAGCTGTCATGGTCCTCGCCGTCGGTGATCAGAATCACGTCCTTGAACTCGCGGCTCTGCTTGTCAAATACCTCGTCGGTCGCCTTGCGAATCGCGTCGCCGATCATCGTACCGCCCCGGCTGGTGCTTTCAGTCGAGACGTCTGCCAGAGCCATCCGCACGAACGCGTAGTCCTGCGTCAACGGGCACTTGACCGTCGCGTTGCCTGCGAACGTCACGATCGCGACGCGGTCGCCCTGAAGCACTTCCAGCAGGTCGGCGATGGCGATCTTGGACCGCTCCAGGCGATTGGGCTTGATGTCTTCCGCGAGCATGGACCGGCTGGTGTCGAGCAGGATCGCGACGTCGCGCCCCTGCCGGCGAATCTGCTGAGGCTGCGGATTCCACTTCGGCTCCGTCAGCGCCAGCACGATCAGCACGAACGCCAACACCAGCAGGAGGGCCTTGAACACCTGCCGGCCCAGACTGACGCTGTTGTTGATCTTCGCGAGCATCTCGCAACTAGCCAGCGCCCGCAGCGCCCGGGCCTTGCGCCAGAAACACCACGCGTAGACCGGAACCAGCACCGCCGGCACCAGAAACAGTAGCCACAACGCCTTGTCATTGCCCAAGTTCATACTCTGAACGTCACCGTATGTTGCGTTGATTTCTCTGGGTGGCAGCCTCAACTGCGCAGCAGTTGGGGATGGTCCCCAGGGTGCGCCATCCCCAAGTCCTTCGGACTTGAGGCTGCCACACGGATATCCTATGGTATCTTCCGAAAAATCGTGCAGCCGGCCAGCATCTCCAGAACGAGCAGCACCAGCGCCGGCAGCGTCCATCGCCCGAAGTGCTCGGCGTACTGCGTGTACTGCACCGATTTGACCTTCGTTTTCTCCATCGCATCGATCCGCTTGACGATGTCGCGCAGCGATTCGGCGTCGGTGGCCCGGCTGTAGAAACCTCCGGTCTTCTCGGCGATGGCTTTGAGCAGTTTCTCGTCCAAATCGTCCTGTGACGGCATGCGGAACGTCCCGAGCATCGTTTGAACCGTCGCAAAAGACTGGGCCGAGCCGATCCCCACGGTGTAAATCTTGATGCCCCACTTGGCGGCCAGTTCCGCCGCCGCCAGCGGATCGTAGTCACCCACGTTGTTGCGTCCATCGGTCAGCAGGACAATGGCCTTGCTCTTGATCTCGAAGCCGCCGCGTTCGCCCTCCGGCGATTGGGCATCGCCGAAGCCCAACTGCGCGTTGCGGCGTTGAATCTCCTCCTCGGCCTTCTTCAGACGAGCGGCGGCCAACGCAATCGCGTCTCCGATTGCGGTCCCGTCCTCGCTGCGGATGCTGACCAGCTCGGTCTTCTTCAGAAACTCCGTCAGGATATTGTGGCTGAGCACCAGCGGGCAGACCGTGTCGGCATATTGCGCGAAGGTGATCAGCCCCATCAGATCGCCCGTGCGGCCGCCGAGGCCTTTCTTGTCGCCTTCGACAAAATCGGCGAGGACGCGCTTGACGACTTCGAGGCGGTCGAGCTTCTGGCCCTCGTAGTCCATCTCGGCCGCCATGCTGCCCGAGCGGTCGACCACCACTTCCAGAGCCACCCCCTCGGTCGAAATCTCCGAGAGGACCGTGCCCTTGCGCGGCCGGGCCAGCGCCAGGATCAGCAGGGCCAGACACAGCAGCCGCGCCACCACCAGGGCCGGTCGCAGGCGGAGCCGCCACGAGACCGGGCAGGCGCGCATGTCAATCAGGCTGGGGAACTTCACGGCGGCCGATCGCTTCTTGCGCAGCATCAGGTAGCCCAGCAAGGGCAGCGCCAGCAACAATAGAAGGGCCCAAGGCGTATACCACTGCATCTACGCCACCTCCGCCGCGGCTGGTTCGGCCGTCTGCACCTTGTCCGTCACGTCGATCTGCCGCTCGTCCGAGCGAGTCCGCTCGATGAAATCTTTGACCAGATCGAACGAGCGCTGAATCTGCTCCGTCGTCGGCGCGTGTTTGGCGAACTTCACCAGGTCGCAATGGGTCAAAAATTCGCCCAGCACGTTCTTGTCGGAACGCTGCAAGACTTCGGTTCGCTGCAGCTCGCCGAGGAATTCCTCCGTCGTTCGTTCGGGCGCGTGCAGGTCGAAGCGGTCCTCGATGTAATACCGCAGAATGCCGCTGATCCGCTCGTAGAATTCCTTGATCCGGCCGGCCTCCACGAGCTTCTCGGCCACCAGGGCACGCAGCCGCCCGTAGGCGATTTCATGGGCCGGCTGGAAAATGCGCTGCACCTTGAGCCGGCCGGCCCGACGCAGCAGGAACCACGCCAGGGCGCCCGCTGCCGCCAAGGCGACACCGGCGCCGACCAGCAGCCGGACCCACCAGGTCGCCGCCTTCCGCGGCATCGCCACCACGCCCTCGATGTCCTCGATCACGAGGTTGGCCCGGTCCTCGCCCAGAAGGCTGGCGACCTCCACGGCAATCGGCTCACTGCTCAACTGGTGTTTGGCGTCAGGCTCGTTGACGTCGTGAAACGTGAAGGTGAACGCCGGGATTTCGTAGTTGCCCGAAAGGAACGGCTCCAGCCGGTACTCGTATGTCGTGACGACGTTGTTCTTCTCGTCGAGCCGCTCGCCGGAGGTGTCCCAACCAACCAGCCCGAAGTCCTGGAGCGCCTCGTCGACCTTGGGCATCTGAATCTCGTAACCCGGCCCCACCGTCGCTTCGAATTGCAGCCGCACGGTCTGGGCGATGGTGATCTTCGTCTTGTCCAGCCGGACGTGCACCGTCACCGGCCCGCGCTCGTAGACCTTGTCCACCTCGAACGCCGTCTTCGCCTCGGCGCGGTCTGAGTCGCGTCGACAGCCGGCGCATAGCGCCAGCACACTCGCAACAGCGAGCAGAGCAACTCGGATTGTCTTGCGCGAGGCGGTCATCTCTGCGTCGGTGGCTCCTGCGAATCCGTCGGCGGCGCCGGGGCCAGAACCGACGTGTGGACGATCACGTTGTACTTGCCCATCATCTCTTTGATGTAGTCCTGTTGCACCTCTTGCTGCTTGCGGCGCAGCAGTTCCTGCATCACCTGCTGGCGGACCTCCTCGAACGGTTTCTGTCGCTCGGGATGCTTCTCATTCACGCGGACGATTTCCCAGCCCTTGTCGGTCTGGAACGCCTG
>CAZNSM010000033.1:0-35049 GCA_964575615.1 uncultured Pirellulales bacterium
AGTCCTGTTCATCGACAACTTCGACTCGTTCACGTACAACCTCGTGGACGATTTCGGCAAGCGAGGCTGCGCGACCCGCGTGTACCGCGCCGACACGAGCCTCGACGATCTGATCGCGGTCTGTGCCCAGTTCGATCCCGATCTGCTGGTGATCTCGCCGGGACCGGGCAACCCGGACACCGCCGGCGTGTCGCTTGAGGCGGTGGCATATTTCCAGGACAAGCTGCCCATCTTCGGCGTTTGCCTGGGGCACCAGATCATCGTGCAGCACTTCGGCGGCACGATCGGCCACGCCCCGGAGCCGATGCACGGCAAGCCCTCGCGCGTCAGCCACAACGAGAAAGGGCTGTTCGCGGGCATCGAGAACCCGCTCCAGGCCGGGCGGTACCACAGCCTGATGGCCCAGCGATTGCCCGACTGCCTGGAGAAAACCGCAGAATTCGAGGGCGTCGTCATGGGCGTCCAGCACAAGGAGTTGCCCATCTACGGCGTCCAGTTCCATCCCGAGAGCATCCTGACCCCCGCCGGGGGCAAGATCATCCAGAACATCCTGCGCATCGCGGCCCAGAAGAGACAAACGGTAGGGAGCTAAGCCATGGCGACAATCACCGAGTACCTGGAGATCATCCTGAACGGAAACGACCTGACGTTCGAGCAGGCCAAGGCCCTGCAAGACCGGATCTTCGAGGGCGAAGTCACGGAGGTGCAGATCGCGGCATTCCTGGCCATGATGCGGATGAAGCGGGCGACGTCGGCGGAGATGGCCGGCCTGGCACAGTCGCTTCGCGATCATGCGGTGCCCGTCAACGTGGGAATCGACAACCTTGTTGACACCTGTGGCACAGGCGGCGCTGTAATCAAGACGTTCAACATCTCGACCGCCGCTGCGCTGGTCGCGGCCGGCGCCGGCGCCTACGTCGCCAAACACGGCAACCGCGGCATCACCAGCAAGTGCGGCTCGGCCGACGTGCTCGACGAGTTGGGCGTCAAGATCGACCCCGGCCCGGACGTTGTCGCCGAGTGCATCCGCCGGGCCCATATCGGGTTCATGTTCGCGCCGAAGTTCCATCCGGCGATGCGTTTCGTCCAGCCGATCCGCAAAAGCCTGGACTTTCGGACCGCGTTCAACATCTTAGGGCCTCTGGCCAATCCCGCTCGCGCGACCGCCCAGGTGATGGGCGTCTCCGACGTCGAGCTGCTGGAGCGCATCGCCGAGACGCTCAAGCTGTTGGGCGTCAAACGGGCGATGGTCGTCCACGGCCAGGGCATGGACGAGATCAGCCTGCTGGGCAAGACGAGGGTCATCGAGCTGCACGACGGGCGAATCGAGTCAACGGAACTCGATCCGGCTCAATTCGGGTTTGCCGGCGCGTCCATCGACCAGCTTGGCAGCGGCGACGCCATCACCAACGCCGCCCTGATCCGCAGCATCCTCAGCGGCCAAGAGCGCGGGGCGCGTCGCGATATCGTGGTCCTGAACGCGGCCGCCGCGATCATCGTGGCCGGACTCGCGGACGACTTCCAGCAAGCTATCCCGCTGGCCGAATACTCGATCGACGACGGGAAGGCCATGCACTGTCTTGAAACATTGATCGAGGTCTCCAACAAAGGGTGAATTTCCTCTGTATTTCGGATCACTGTCATGCTCATACCCAAAGTCAAGATTTGCGGAATTACGAACTACGATGATGCGGCGGCGGCCCTGGAGATGGGGGCGGATCTGATCGGGTTCAACTTCTACCCGAAAAGCCCGCGGTATATCCGGCCGGAAGCGGCGACGAAGATCATCAACAAGCTGCCCGCCTTCGTGGACCTCGCCGGCGTGTTCGTCAACAGCTCCCTCGAAGAGACGCGGGAGATCGCCAGCCAATGCCAGCTCGACTGGATCCAGTTGCACGGAGACGAGAATGCCGAATTCTGTCGCTGGCTCGCCTACGACAGTCCCAAGACGATGAAGGCGATCCGCGTCAAAGATGCCGGCGACATTCAGCAGGCGGACAATTTCTTCACGGACGCCATCGTGCTCGATGCGTACGACCCGCGAAAGTACGGCGGCACGGGGCTAACCTTCGACTGGAACATCATAGGCCACATCGGCAAACGCATCTTCCTGGCCGGCGGAATCAATCCGGACAACGCGGTCGCGGCCGTCGAACTCGGGGTCTACGGGATCGACGTGTGCAGCGGCGTCGAGGCCTCGCCCGGCAAGAAAGATCACCAAAAGATGAAACGGCTCTTCGACAATATCCGACACTTGAGAGCATGACCATAGGTCCTATAGGTCCAATGGGACCTATGTTTGAAAGGGCGTTCGACATGAAACACAGAGGCAGATACGGCGATTACGGCGGCTACTACGTCCCCGAGGTGCTCATCCCGGTGCTGGAGGAACTGGAGGAGGCGTTCGACCGATTTCGTGACGATCGGGCGTTTGTCGCGGAACTGGCCGACCTGTCGGCCCACTACGCCGGCCGCCCTACCCCGCTGTACCACGCGAAGCGATTCAGCGAGCACGTGGGATTCCAGGTCTACCTCAAGCGCGAGGACCTGCTCCACGGCGGCGCGCACAAGGTCAACAACACGCTCGGCCAGGGCCTGCTCGCCAAGCACATGGGCAAGAGCAAGCTGATCGCTGAAACCGGCGCGGGCCAGCATGGGTTGGCCACCGCCATGATCGGCGCCCTGCTCGGGATGGAAACGAAAATCTTCATGGGTGTCACCGACGTCGAGCGGCAGAGCGTCAACGTCCACAAGATGAAGCTCTGCGGCGCGGAAGTCATACCAGTGGAGGGTGGGACAGGCACTCTCAAGGACGCGATCAACGATGCGCTGCGATACTGGACGGCGCACGTGACCGACACGTTCTATCTGTTCGGCACCGCCGCCGGACCGCACCCCTACCCGATGATCGTGCGGCATTTCCAAAGCTGCATCAGCCGGGAAGCCCGGCAGCAGTTTCTCGATCAGGTGGGCCGCCTGCCCGACATGGTGGTCGCGTGCGTCGGAGGCGGCAGTAACGCCATCGGGGCCTTCGCCCACTTCATCGACGACCCCGACGTCAAGCTGATCGGCGTCGAAGCCGGCGGCCAGGGAGTCGCCACGGGCAAACACGCTGCCAGCATCGTCGCAGGCACGCCCGGCATTCTCCACGGGGCACGGTCGTATCTGCTCCAGAATGAAGAGGGGCAGGTTCTGGACACCGAGTCGATCAGCGCCGGCCTGGACTATCCCGGGGTGGGCCCGGAACACTGCTACCTGAGTGACATCGGCCGGGCGCAGTACGTCGCCGCCGAGGACGCGGATGTGCTCGATACGTTCGGTCTGCTGACGCGGATCGAGGGCATCCTGCCGGCCCTGGAGAGCGCGCACGCGCTGGCCTACGTGGCCGGTCTGAAGGGCACACTGAACCCGGAGACCGTCGTCATGGTCAATCTCTCCGGCCGGGGCGACAAAGACGTCGGCATCGTGGAAGCCCATCGACCGCTGGAATAGGTCCGATCGGACCTATGGGACCTATTCAAGAACAACCTGAACAGGATCAACAAGCATGAAATCCTATCGCGACGTGTTTTCCGAACTGAGCAGGCAGAAGCGGGCAGCGCTCATCCCGTTCTTCGTCATTGGCGATCCGGACTTCGACACCAGCCTGGCCCTGGTCAAGGCCGCCGTTGACGCCGGAGCGGATATCCTCGAACTCGGCATCCCCTTCTCGGACCCCATCGCCGACGGGCCGACCATTCAGAAGGCCGACATCCGCGCCGTCCGCAGCGGGATGAACCTGCGGCGGGCAATGGAATTCATCCGGCAGGTCAAGCAGTATAGGGACATCCCCATCGGTCTGCTGATGTATTACAACCTCATCGGCCACTATGGAAAGGAGGCGTTCTTTCGCGACGCCCACGCGGCAGGTGTCAACAGCGTGCTCGTGGCCGACATGACGATCGACGACGCGGATGAGGTGCTCGGATCGGTCGGCGACGCCGGCCTGGACAGCGTCTTCATGGTCACGCCCAATACTTCGCCCGAGCGAATGAGATTGATCGCCGCCAAAACGACGGGCTTCATCTATACGGTCTCCGTCCTCGGTGTCACCGGAAGTCGTGACACGCTGTCCGACAGCGTGCAAGATCTGATTCGCCGACTCAAATCGCTGACCACCGTCCCGATCTGCGTGGGGTTCGGCATCAGCAAACCCGAACACGCCAGAGCGGTGGCCGACGCGGGCGCCGATGGCGCGATCATCGGATCGCGGATCGTGGGCATGGTCGAGGCCCACCTGGACGATCCCGGCCAGGCAATTGCCGAGGTCTCCGCCTTCGTCCGACAGGTCAAGGCGGCCCTCTCCACGTCCGGATAAAGCCGGACGATACACGCCCGCACGCGAAAACATGCGTCCCCGCCCATTTTCGCCTGTGGGTGAACCTTTCTCCTCTGACGGCAGTAGGAATCCCTACGCAACATCTTCAAGCAGGTAGTTTAAGTGGGGTATCACGGAAAAACTGCCGAAGTAGAAGGCAAATCGGACGAAACCTTTACTTGTTAGGAGGATATCGCCATGACACGGAAACCGAACGCGGTCGCCATCGGAGCGGTGGTGCTGTTGTGGACGTCGATTTCGCTCGCCCAGGGCGGCTCGGGACCTGCCGGACAGGACCCCGCCAACCAGCGCATGGCCATGCAACAGCAGCAACGTGTCCAGGCATTGCAGCAGCAGATCGACGAGCTGAAGAGCCGGCAGGACTCCCTGATCGAGCAGTTGCAGGCCATCCACGCCAGCGCGGTCAAGGAGAAGGCCACCGAGACAGCCGGCAAGGTCGAGAAGCTCATCGCCAGCCAGCAGGAGACCTTCCGCACCAGGCTCGCCCAGCTCCAGCAACAGCAGCAGAGAATGACGCAAGGGATGCGGCAGCGAGCCGACCGGCCGCAACGCGCCGGGCGTCGAGGCCGCAGCGCCCCCGATGTGGAGCTCAAGAGTTTCGACGGCCGAACCTACAAGCTCTCCGACCTCGAGGGAAGGATTGTTGTGCTCGAATGGTTCAACATGGAGTGCCCGTTCTCTCTGTATCACTACAATACGAAGCCGACGATGGTGGAGTTGGCCAACAAGTACAAGGACAAAGAGGTCGTCTGGCTGGCGGTCAACAGCACCAACCACACGAAGGTGGAAGCCAACGTCGCGTTCGCCAAAGAGCATAAGCTGCCGTATCCGATCATCGACGACCGGTCGGGCCAGATCGGCCGGGCCTTCGGCGCAAGGACCACGCCCCATATGTTCGTCATCGACAAAGACGGCGTGATCGTCTACCAGGGAGCGATCGACAATGCACCAATGGGCAAGGTGGAGGCAAACGTGGCGAACGTCAACTACGTGGACCAGGCCATCTCGCAGTTGTTGGCCGGCCAGCCGGTAACCACGCCGACCACGCCCCCCTACGGCTGCTCGGTCAAGTATCCCAGTCCGTAGAGCAAGGAAGAACACACCGTGACGGCCCGCGCGCCGTCACAGGAAACGAACTGTCCAAAACCGGATAGGCCCCTCGTTGCCCGGTCGCGTCGATCTCGACGAAACCGCTGGCAACCAGGGGCCTTCTTCTTTACAATGGGCCTCCCGAATAGGCTCCGACATCCAATAGAAGGATCGGAGAAGACGATTCACGCGAGAGAAAAGGAGGCTTGCGATGCGACGACCGCCGTTGACCCCACCTGTATGGAGACCCTCGCTGTTCGCAATCGCGATTGTGCTGATCGCATGGCCTGTTGCAGCGTCGCAGGCTGAGACGCGGACTTACCTCGATCTGATCGGTCGGTTGACCGACCTGGAGCACCTGGCGACGCTGCCTGAGACTGGGGAGAAGTGTGTGCAATGGTCGAGCTGGGACCGACGCAGCAAGTACGATGAGGCTTCCGGCAAGTATATCGACTGGGACGCCAACGGCGACGGCGGCGGGATCATCCGCAAGGAAGGCGACGAACTGGTGTTCGCGGAGATGGAAGGTCCCGGCGTGATCTGGCGCATCTGGTCGGCGCTGCCCAAGGAAGGACACGTGAAGATCTACCTCGATGGGGCCGCCGAGCCGGCGGTGGACCTGCCCTTCATCGGGTACTTCAACCGGGAGAATGAGCCGTTCACCTATCCCGCTCTCGTCCACGAAGCAGCACGCGGACAGAACTGCTACGTCCCGATTCCCTTCCAGAAGTCCTGCAGGATCACCGCCCAAGGCGACTGGGGCGCGTACTATCACTTCACCTATACGACGTACCCGAAGGGAACGGCCCTGCCGACCTTCACGCGGGAGCTGTCACAGGTCGAGAAGGATGCACTGGCCAAGGCGGACGAGATTCTGAGCCAGTGCGGGCCAGCGGGGCTGTCACAGCCGGGTGAACGAGTCGAAAAGCGCGACCTCAGCTCCAGCGGAGGCGGCACGTGCGTGATCAGCAGCCACAAAGGTCCCGGAGCGATCAAAACGCTTCGGCTGAAGCTCGATCCACCTGCCGGGCCGGAAGACCGCGATGCGCTGCGCGAATGGACGATCCAGATCCGCTGGGATGGCGAGAAATCGCCGAGCGTCTGGGCGCCGCTGGGCGATTTCTTCGGCACCGCGGGCGGGGCGAATGCATATCGCTCGCTGCCCTGCGGCCTGACTGACGACGGCTGGTGGTACACTCACTGGTTCATGCCCTTCGCCTCAGGCTACGAGATCACCCTGGTCAACGATGGAGCCCAGTCGCGCAAGGCCCACCTGGAGATTGTGACCGTCCCGCTCAAGGGCGACGCCAAGCAGTTCGGTCGCTTTCATGCCAAGTGGCATCGGGATGCGTTTCTACCGGAAGATCCCGAGCGGCGGAAGATCGACTGGACGATGCTCAAGACAAAGGGACGCGGGCGTTTCTGCGGCGTCATGCTGCACGTCTGGAACCCGCGAGGCGGCTGGTGGGGCGAGGGCGACGAGAAGTTCTTCGTCGACGGCGAGAAATTCCCCTCGACGTTCGGCACCGGCTCGGAGGACTACTTCGGCTATGCCTGGTGCGATCCGGCGCTGTTCGAGAACTGCTACCACAACCAGACGATCAGCATGAGCAATCGAGGTCACGTCTCGGTCAACCGCTGGCACATCACCGACAACGTTCCGTTCCAGACGTCGTTCGAGGCCGCGATTGAGAAATACTATCCGAACGACAAGCCCACCCTGTACGCCGCAACGGCGTACTGGTACCAAGCCGCCGGACAGAGCGATCCCTATGAGCCTCTCGGCGTCGAGCAGCGCAAAGGCTACTGGACGCCTATCGAGGTGTTCAAGGTCAAGGGCGCTCTCGAAGGCGAGACCCTCAAGGTCCTGGCCAAAACCGCAGGCAACGCGGCCCCGCAGGACATGTACGGCTTCGGTCCCGACTGGAGCGGCGATACGCATCTCTGGTGGACCGACGCGGAGCCCGGCGCGACGCTGGACCTGGCCGTGCCCGTGCAGAAGGCCGGCGTGTACCGACTCAAGATGCAGTTGACCAAGGCCGTCGACTACGCCATCGCGCAGTTCTATCTCGATGGCAGGAAGCTGGGCGATCCCATCGATCTCTACAACGACGGTGTGGTTGCCACCGGCGAATTGGACATGGGCTTGCACGAGCTGCCCGCCGGCGAGCACACGCTGCGGATCGAGATCGTCGGCGCCAACGACAAAGCCGTCAAGAGCTACATGGTCGGACTCGACTACGTGAAGTTCCAGGAAGCGAAACCTGCGTTCTATCTGCCCGAGGACCCGGGCTACACGATTCTCGATTCAGCCGCCGATTCGATCCGCTTCACCGTCGAGCGGACCCTCGTCGAGTACAAGGGCAACCTGTCGAGCAAGTCCAGCTTCGTGGACAAGGACGGGAACATCATGGGCTGGCACGATTTCGGCAACCTGGAGGGCCCGGGCTGGGCCGCCAACGCGGTCGGCGGCGCGTACGAACTGTACGCGTACGGCCGACGTCACAGGGATCCGACGCTACAGCGCAAGGCCTTGTCGATCCTGGACCACGTCCTGACGGCCGGCTTCATCAACTACGAAACGGGCTTCATCACAGGCTGCCGCGAAACCACCACCGACCGCTTCTGCCTGAACTACCAGCACAAGGACAACTGGTTCTGCCCCGGCTCGATGGCCAAGATCGCGTATCAACTGCTGCTGTTCAGCGACGTCGTCGAGGAACCACGTAAAAGCCGCATGCGCCAGGTCGCCGCCAGGACGGCTCAGTGGATCGACAGGAACGTCAAACCCACACCCAACGGCTGGTATCCCCGACGCTGCAAGCCCGACGGCGAGCACTTTCCGCAGAACGCCTACGGGGACGGCGACATTCTCTTCGAGAAAAGCGGCGACGGCCTGTTCATCCTCCAGCTCCATACGGGCCTGACCGAGCGCGGTCTGGCTGACTACACCGGGACCGTCCGCGCGAAAGTGAAGGTCTTCATGGACGCTGGCGGCATTTTCGGGAGCATCAACCACGACACTTATGACGAGCATGAGTGCGTCGCCTACGCGGTGGCGTTTCGCGTGCTGCGCCAGGCGGCATCGCTCCTGAAGGACAAGCGGGTCCGCGACTTCGCCTACGACAAGTGCCTGGCCGGCATGGATCAGTTCAAGATGACCGAGGATCGCAACAGGGTCCAGACCAAGGGCCTGCTCTACATGGAGAAAAGCTGGGACACCGCCTATCTATGGGAGAACGCCGAGGCGGCGCTGGCCTACCTCGAAGCGTATCGGGATACGGGCAAAGGGGAGTATCTGCTCGACGGCTTGACGATCCTTCGCGCCACCGCCAAACATCACCAGCGTGATACGGGCTTCTTGACCGAGGGCGTTGACTGGAACAACCACGTGGGCAGGCAGCACCACTTCGACGAAGCCGAGTACGGCGACATCAAGTACACCGAGCCCTTCCTGAACAACCTGCACATCGTCGAGCCGACGCTGCTTGCCGTCGAGCTGGGCGTGGCCGGTCCTGCCGTCAGCGTCCCGTGAGTCTGATTCGCCTGACGTCCTGCGAGACGAGCAGGTGCGGCCGCTTCGCGATCCCAAGAATCTCGGCGTGCGAATCCGCCATCCGGCGATACCAAAGCGTCGCCTTCAGATACACTTCTTGCCCGGCCAATCCCTCCGGCACTTGCCAGGAGTATCTCTCAATGCGGGTCTCGCCCGGAACCAGGCGGTTTCCGACGATGCGGACCGCGTACCACTGGCCGAACGTCACCTTGCCGGCCGGGTCAAGGAAGACATCCTGATAGATGCGGTCGCCCTCGGGCAACGCGTCCCTCGCAATGGCCTGACTGCTTGCGCTGGAGCTGGGATAGGCTTCCAGACGATTCGAGGTGATGAAGTAGCGATCGTTCGGGTCCTGTGGATTCGTCGGCACCGGGATGGGCTGAAGCTCCCGGCCGTCGGCGTCGCAGACGGCTACGCGCAACCAGACGTCCCGTTCTTCCGTCGCCCCGGTCGGGAACAGATGGCCCGTCGCGATGTCGCCAACCGAAACCTCCAGCGGCACGGTACTGCCGGCAGCGACAGACTTCGCGTCGAGGTGCAGCTTCACGGTGGCAGCGCCCTCGACAAAGCTGCTGAACCCGCCCCCGAACCAGTGAGCGTGGTTCCACGGCCGCTCGCGGCCCATTTTCGCGGGCTTGCCCTCTCGCGGCGGCATGTGGCAGAACTGGCAGACGATGTCGCGGTCGGCATAGTCGGTGTCGAGCCATTCGCGATGCGTCGCCTTGACGAAGACGCCGAACGTGTTCCGCTCGTTATGACAGATGCCGCAGAGTTCGGCGCTCTCGAACAGCTCGGAGACCTGCGTCTCGTGATACGGGGCCCACGGAAACTCCAGGTCGGCTCGCTTGGTGTTCTGCCCCGGTCCGGCGTCCACGCGATAATTGTGGTTCACCGGGTCGCGCTGCGCGATGCCGGAGAGCGAATGGCAGAAGTCACAGAACACGCCCCGCTCGGCGTCCTGCCTGGCCTCGGCAAGCGGGTTGCCCCCGGCCCGCCCGGGCTCCTCTCGCAGCGGACCGCTTGCCAGGCCCGTCCTGACCTGCCCCACGGTGCGGTACGAATCCATCCAGGGCCAGGCACAGTCCCAGAAATTGTCGGGCTGTTCGGCCTCCGGCGGCGGCACAACATTCGAGAGAAACGCCGATGGGGAATGACATCCCAGACAATCGGCCGCCACGTCTTTCATCTGCGGATCGCGGGCGGCATCCTTCACCGTGTACTGGAAGTACTGGGCCTGAAAGAAGTCGCCTGTGTAGGCCCGCGACATCTGCGAACTCGACCAGTCGGCATACCGTTCCCAATGGCATCCGATGCAGTCATAGGGATCGTCCCAGTGATCCATCGTGTGCATCTGGTCTTTCTCCGCTTTCGGGCCAGCCGGTCTGGCCAGCAGCAGCGCACCACCGCAGGCGGACAGGATGAGCACCGTCCAACCGATTCGTTTGATGGAAAGCCGAGCAATCATGGAGACCTCCAGATTCCTATCGAGGATTGCGTTCAGAACAGGAACTCGAACGTGAGGATGCTCTTGGCAACGACATCGTCCGCCTCGCCGCCCAGGCCGAATCCCACTCCGACGTTCCAATGCGTCTTCCAGCTCGTGCGGCCGGTGTAGTAGAGGTCCAGCACCGGAAAGATATAGTGCCCCTGTTCGCTGGAACCCTTGGGATCGGACAGCTCACCGAGTTCGCCGTAGAACTCCAGGCCGGGCCGGATGTGCATATCCGGCGTGTTCCACAGCCCATCGCCGGCGTCGTCGTAGTAGAATCCCGCCGCATACGCAAACTCGACCCCCTCTTCCACGTCGTCGCCGCTGGTCTTCTTCTCCAGGATCGGGTTCAGCGCCACGCGCACCGGGCCGATGTCCTTCTCCACCACCAGACGAAACTCGAACTTTTCCGAGTCGTCGTAGTCCTTGTCGGGCAGGATGTACTCTCCGTAGAGGGCCAGATCGACCGGCCGCTCGTATTTCTCGTACAAACGGTAACGGGCCAGCAGCTTCGACCGGACGTATTCGAAGCTCCCGCCCTGCGGGTCCAGGCAATCGGCGTAATAACCCACCGTCAGCCGGTGAGACAAGCCGTATTCCACCTCGAAGGAATGAGCCCACATCTTCTCCCGCGACAAGGTCTTGTCGAAGTAGCCCATTTCCTCATCGGATGACCCGACGTAGGTGGTCCAGTAGCTGATCTCGACCGCGCCGGCATCCGCCGTCTTGTACTCGTAGACACGAAAGAACTGGCCTCGTGCAACAGCCGGGACGAGCAGGAGCAGCAACGCGATCTGGCCGAACCAGGCAATGTCGCGACCCCATTGCGGTGTCCTGGTCCTACTGGATGAACATAGCCCATAAGTCATACGGGACTCCTTCCATATCCGGGCCTTTGAACAGACATGCGCAAGAGACGGGCGGCGGACACGTCACACGCAAAACCACGCCCACCGGGAGAATGTGAAACACTCGGATGCTCTGACGCAGAGGTTCTCATACCATCCCCAATCCCTGGTCCTGATTTCCTTTGCGTATCGCTCTTCCTCTAAGCTACAATTCATCCCAAGTCAACGGGATTCCAAAGAATTCTGCGCTGACCGTCGCAGGCATTTTGTCTACGATGTGGCGACGGCGCTCTTGGGGAGCGACTGAGGAGCCAGGAGAATGAGAAAACAGCGAGTGATCTCGACGTTGTCGGCTGCCATAGTGCTGTGGGTAGGCTTCGCAGGCATGGGACGTGCCGACGGACATCTGGTGCCCGCGGACAAGGGCCTCACCTCCGACTATCTGCAGGGTCTCTGTGAACGCGGCGAGCGCGCCGTCTACGCGGCGGACGAGGCGAACACCCTCGGCATGCCCGTCGGCGGGATCGCGACGGGACAGATGTACCTGCGCAGTGACGGCACGCTGGGGCTCTGGCACATTTTCAACCGGCACATCTTCACCGGCTACGGCGCCGAATGCTACCGCACCTACCGACCGGATTCGCCTGTCGAGTCAGGATTCGCGGTCGTCGTCGGCCGCGACGGCACGCAGATGCGCAAGCCCTTGAACCGGAACTTCGGCACGGTCGAATGCGCGGCGGAATACCCCATCGGACTGGTCCGGTACCGCGCCGACGGGTTTCCGGTTGACGCGGAGATGGAGGCGTTTTCGCCCTTCATTCCGCTCAATGCCCAGGACTCCGCCCTGCCGGCAACCCTCTTCCACATCACCCTGAAGAACACCTCCGAAAAAACACAGGAGGTGAGCGTGCTGGGCTGGCTGGAGAATGCGGCTTGCTTTCACTCGGCCCGGTCTCGCAGTGTAGCGCGTCAAAGCGAGTTCGTGAAAGAGAAGGGACGGACATTGATCGTCCACACCGCTAACGAGCCTCCCAAGGAAGAGACCCAGGCCCCGCGTCCCAAGATCGTCGTGATGGAGTTTGAGGGGCCGGACTATGGCGACTGGCAAGTCACAGGCGAAGCGTTCGGAAAAGGACCCGCACATGGCACGCTGACGAATCAGCAGTCGGTCACCGGCTTTCTCGGCAGCGGCCTGGTCAACACCTATCTCAACGGAGACCGCCCGCATGGCAGGCTGAGAAGCCCGGAACTGAAGATCGACCGCAAGTATATCAACTTCCTGATCGGCGGCGGCAGCCATGCGGACGAGACGTGCATCAATCTGCTGGTCGACGGTCAGATCGTGCGCACCGCCACGGGCAAGGACAACGAGAAGCTCGAATGGCACTTCTGGAACGTGGAAGACCTTGAAGGCAAAACCGCCCGGATCGAGATCGTCGACCGTCACTCGGGCGGATGGGGACACATCAACATCGATCAGATCGAGATGGCTGACGAAGCATACGACGCCGACATGGGCCCGTTCGACAAGCTGCCCGACTACGGCTCGCTCGTGCTGGCGTTCGACGGATCGACGTCCCGTTCGGCGGATGCTTCGACCATCATGACGAAGATGGTCAAACTGGCTCCGGGCCAGACGGTGACGTTCACGTTCGTTGTGAGCTGGTTTTTTCCGAATCATCAGAATGGCCACGAATACGCCAACCGTTTCGACAGCGCTTCCGACGTAGCCCACTACGTGCTCGACAATCACGAACGGCTCAGCGGCCAGACCAAGCTCTGGCATCGAACGTTCTACGAGGACAGCACGCTGCCGCGCTGGTTGCTGTTCCGGCTGCATTCGACCGTCGCCAACCTCGCGACCGGAACGTGTCAGTGGTGGAAGAACGGACGATTCTGGGCGTGGGAAGGCGTCGGCTGCTGCGAAGGAACCTGCACGCACGTGTGGAATTACGCGCACGCGCCGGCGCGGCTGTTTCCGGAACTGGAGCGCAGCGCTCGGGAAATGCAGGACTTTGGCGAGGGGTTTGACCCCGACAGCGGACTGGTCGGCTTTCGGAGCAACCGGGCGTACGCCGCGGATGGGCAGGCCGGGACTATCCTGAAGGCGTATCGCGAGCACCTCTGCTCCGCCGACGATGCGTTCCTCAAGCGGAACTGGCCCCGCATCAGGAAGGCGATGGAATTCTCCATCGGACAGGACGGCGACGAAAACGGCCTGATCGAGAACAGCCAGCACAACACCTTCGACATCAACTTCGAGGGACCCAACACCTTCGTCGGATCGATGTATCTGGCCGCCTTGCGCGCGGGCGAAGAAATGGCACGAGAGATGGGAGACGACGCCTTCGCCAAGCGATGCAGGCGCATCTTCGAGAGCGGTTCGCGACTGACGATGGAACGGCTGTGGGACGGCGAGTACTTCATCCAACTCGTCGACCTCGACAAGCACCCGAAACACCAGTACGGCAAGGGGTGCCTGTCCGACCAGCTTTTCGGCCAGGGCTGGGCGCATCAACTCCGACTGGGCTACATCTATCCATCGCGCAACGTCAAGGATGCACTGCGGTCGATCTGGAAGTACGACTGGGCGCCTGACGTCGGCCCCTACAACGCGGCCTATCCCCCGGACCGCTGGTTCGCCCGGCCGGGCGAGGCGGGGCTGTTCACCTGCACTTGGCCCAAGAGCGAGTACCTGGCCGAGGGTGTGCTGTATCGCAACGAGGTCTGGACCGGGATCGAGTACCAGGTGGCCGGCCACATGGTGTGGGAAGGCATGGTCGACGAGGCGCTGGCGATCTGCCGCGCTGTCCACGACCGCTACCACCCCGCCAAGCACAATCCCTTCAACGAGGTCGAGTGTGGCGACCACTATGCGCGAGCGATGGCCAGTTGGGGCGTCTTCACCGCCCTGTGCGGCTTCGAGTACCACGGCCCCAAGGGCCATATTCGCTTCGCTCCGCAGATGAGCCCGGAGAGTTTCAGAGCCGCCTTCACCGGCGCAGAGGGTTGGGGCCTGTTCGCACAGACCCGGTCGAGCGATGCGCAACGGGAGCGAATCGAGCTGCGATGGGGCCGGTTGAACCTCAAGACCATCGCTTTCTGCGTCCCGGCGGAGTGGAACAACGTGGAGGTCGACATCCGTTGCGAAGGCAAGACACTGCGCTGCACGCATTCCCTGGACGCTGGAGAGCTTCGAATTGAGCTGGCCGAACCCGTGCGGCTTTCCGAAGGCCAAACGCTGGACATCGTGATTCGTCGTTGATCTTCTCGAATCGCATCACCGCACGGCAACACCTGTCACGTAACCTATTTTAACACAAACAGTTACAGAATATCTATTGCACAAGCCAGACGATGTTATCTTCCTCCGGCGGCGGCGATGAAATCGATGCGTCATCTCGCCGAGAGCTTTTTTTGTACCCATGCGCGTGGCCCGTTCGTATACTGATGCGACTCTGTGACATACGAACAGACGCGAAATCACCTAACTGCTTCGGGAGGAAAAAAAACGATGACACAGTCACGAAGACTCAAGAAGACACTGATTCTGTCGGTGCTCTGTGTGCTGGGCATTGCCGTGGCAAGCCCGGCTGCCGATCCAATGACGATGGTCCCGTCCGGGAGCCTCTTCTGCGTCCGGATCAACAACCTGGACGGAGCGTTGGGCCAGGTGGACATGTTCCTGACGGGCCTGCTGCCGTTCGGGGTTTCGATGCCCGTCAAGGCCCAGTTGGCGCAGTTCCTGGGCGGCCCGCAACCTCAAGGCGTCAACATGGCGGGCGGCTTCGTCCTGTTCGGCCCGCTTCCCGGCGGTGATCCCGATCCCAGCCGCATCGGACTGCTCGTCCCGGTCAGCAGCTATCAGCAATTCGTCTCGGGCAACCCCAACGTGGGACAGCCCAATGCCCAGGGAATCTCGCAGATCGGCCCTGAGGGCGCGCCCATGCTGGCAGCCGTCGAGGTCGGCGGATATGCCCTGGTCAGCACGATCGGAAACGAAGAGGCCCTGACCACGCTGAAGGCCTCCGGCGCCGGCTCCTCGACTCTGGCGAGCGCCTTGGATGCCGCGGAACTGAAGCAATCGGGCAGCGCGCCGGTGTGGATCTACGCCAACGTCGAATTGGCCGGCCAGCTCTTCGGTCCGATGCTCCAGGCCAAGATCGAGGAAGCCAAGCAGGGAATGCAGGCGATGGAGGCCGAGGGTCAGGGCGCCATGGCCAAACAGGCCACGGCCAACATCGAGGCGTCCGCCGCCATGCTCGACAAGCTGATGAAAGAAGCCAAGTATCTGAGCATCTCGCTGACGCCCAGCGTCGACAGGATCAGCGCCAGCTTCGTGCTGGCGGGCGTGCCCGGCTCGGGTATGGCGCAGATGTTCCAGGGCGGTTCTTCCAGTGGCGCCGGCAAGCTGCTCGGCTACATGCAGGACGGGGCCGCCGTCAACTTCGCCGGCTCGATGGACAGTCCGTTGTGGCAGAAGCTCAACGAGGCCTATATCGACCTGATGCCGAAGATGATGGGCGAAAGCGCCTCCGCAGACGATGTCGCATCGCTCAAGAAAATGATCGCCGACGCGATGGACGCGTTCGGAGGGGCTATGGCCGGGTCCATCTCCGTGGACACGAACAGCAAGCCGCCCTTCCAGGTAACGTATGTGGCGGACCTGAAGGACCCCGCGAAATTCTCTCAACTCATGGACCAAACCGCCCAGTTGATGACCACCGGATCGGTGGGCAGACTTTACGAACAGATGGGCATGCAATGCACGTTCGCTCTCAAGAAGAATGCCTCGACGCACGCGGGCGTGCCTATCGACACCGTCACCTTTGCCCTGAAGGGCACCAAGCCCGATGCACCGGCGACCCAGATGATCAATGCCATCTACGGTGACGGGCTCAATGTCCAGATGGCGACGGTGAACAACCAGCTCGTCTACGCTCTGGGCCAGGACGCACAAAGCTCCGTGCAGAAGCTGATCGATCAGGTCAAGGCCGGCGGTCCGAAGCAGGTCGCCGGCGAGGCGAAGACCGCCCTAGCGATGATCCCGGGCGCCGACAAGGCCGATTTCTTCATGTCACTCAACGTGCTGCATCTGATGAAGATCGCCAGCGCGTTCGCGCCGATGCCCCTGCCCCAGACGGACATCCCGAGCCAGAGCAGCATCGCGGTCGCCGGCAATGCCAGCGGCGGCAAGATGACCGTCGACCTGGCCGTTCCGAAGCAGCACGTCCTGGAGATCATGGGCGTCGTGATGCAGATGCAGCAACAGCAGATGCAGCCGTAGACAGTCGATCCGAGCACCACTCTCGTCGATCTGGAGCGACGTCGGACTCGGCGTCACTTCAGGTCGGCGAGAGTGATGGCGCTACCCACTCCGACACGAAGACAGCGATTCCCAAAGTACTTCAGGAAGAGGTCCTGTGCCTTCTCGCCCGTGCAATGGGTGGGCGCCACATATCGAACACCGAACCCTTTCAGGGTGCGGATGACCTGTTCGATCTGACCC
This sequence comes from uncultured Pirellulales bacterium, assembly GCA_964575615.1. Classification (GTDB taxonomy): domain Bacteria; phylum Planctomycetota; class Phycisphaerae; order Sedimentisphaerales; family Anaerobacaceae; genus Anaerobaca. Next base: position 16,870 of record CAZNSM010000033.1, read on the forward strand.
TCCGTGGCCCACCCCAGATGGAACCCTCCCATCACCAACAGGATGTCTTCCTCATGCAGAGTCCGCACCCGCTCCACGATCTTCTCCACCCCTGGATGGGCGCAGCCGGTCAGTATGACCAGCCCCTTCTCGGTGCGGATGACCAGGGCCTGTTCGTAAACTTGCCGGCCCATTCGTCCGGTGGAATGCACATGGGCGCAGATTGCGCGCGGGGATTCCACCTCGACAACAGCGGCGCCACAGCCTCGCACCGTTTCCTTGAAGCGTTTCGGGAAAGACTCCAACAGGAAGACATCCACCTTCGGATGCACCGTCAGAAAACCCACGAGTCCGCCTGTATGGTCGTCGTGGGCATGCGAGAGGAACACGGTGTCGATGCCATTGGGATCGATGTCCATCAGCGCCATGTTGTCCAGAAGCAGCGTCCCATCGCTTCCGGTATCGAACAGGATTGTCTTGTTCGGTCCCGTCACCGTCGCCGCGAACCCCCAGGCGGTCTGGAGCCGGTCGTCGAAGGGATTGTTGTCGTGAACGATTCTCACGGTCAGGCTTTTCAGGGCCGGCGTCTCGGCTTCCCGATGGCCTCGTTCCATAGTTCCCATCTCCCCTGTGCCCTGTAGTGAATCCCCGATCACAATCAACCCCCAAGCCACACACGCCGCCACCACCGGCACTCCGAGGTAAGCTGCCCTGGACATCCCGCCTCTCCTTCCATATAGCCCTCAGCCGGTCGTGTCCTGATACGCGGCACGGAGCCGCGACAGCTCCATCTTCAACTCGGAAACGACAGACGCGTACGTCGGATCGTCATAGACGTTGCGCATCTCCTGCGGGTCCTTCTCCAAATCGTAGAGTTCCCATTCATCGATGCCGTGGTAGAAGTGGATGAGCTTGTATCGTCGGGTGCGAACGCCGTAGTGGCGTTTGACACTGTGCTCGGCCGGGTATTCATAGTAGTGATAGTACATCGAGCGGCGCCAATCCTCAGGCGTCCGGCCGGCGAGAATGGGACGCAGCGAGCGGCCCTGCATGTCCGCGGGCGCCGGAACGCCCGCGTAGTCCAGAAACGTCTCGGCGAAATCGAGATTCAGTACGATGTCGCCGTTGACCGAGCCGGGCCGAATCTCCCTCGGATAGCGCGCCACCAGCGGCATGCGCAGCGATTCCTCGTACATGAACCGTTTGTCGAACCAGCCGTGGTCGCCCAGATAGAATCCCTGGTCAGAGGTATAGATCACGACCGTATCGCTCGTCAGCCCGGACCGGTCCAGATAGTCCAGGAGCCGGCCGACGTTGTCGTCCACCGATGCGATGCACCGCAGGTAGTCCTTGATGTACCGCTGATACTTCCATCGCACGAGGTCGCGGCCCTGGAGATTGGCCTTCTCGAAGGCCTCGTTCTTCGGTCCATAGGCGGCGTCCCATCGGGCCTTCTGCTCGTCCGTCAGATTCTTCATCGGCGTCAGCTTCAGATCGTGGGCGGTCAGCGTCTTCTCGATACTCATATCCGACTCTTTCGCCGCACGTCCGCGACCGGAGTAGTCGTCGAACAGCGTGTCCGGCTCGGGGATCGTCCGGTCGTCGTACATTGTCAGATGGTCCGGGCCCGGCTCCCAGCGCCGGTGCGGCGCCTTATGGTGAAACATCAGGCAGAACGGCTTGTGCCCGCTGCGCGCCTTGAGCCAGTCGAGACAGCGATCCGTGATGATATCGGTGACGTAGCCGGTATATTTCTTCCTCTGGCCCATTTCGATCATCTCAGGGTTGTAGTAAACGCCCTGCCCCGGAAGGATGTTCCAGTAGTCAAATCCCGTCGGATCGGTCTTGAGGTGCCACTTGCCGACCATAGCGGTCTCATAGCCGGCCTGTTGCAGCAGCTTGGGGAAGGTCTGCTGGGCGCCGTCGAACTTCTGGCGATTGTCGGTGACGCCGTTGAGGTGGCTGTACTTGCCCGTCAGGATGACGGCACGACAGGGCGCGCAGATGGAGTTCGTGCAGAAGGCATTATCGAAGCGCATTCCCTCCCTGGCGATGCGATCCAGGTTCGGTGTCTGGTTGATCCGGCTGCCGTAACAGCTCATGGCGTGGGAGGCGTGATCGTCGGTCATGATGAAAATGATGTTGGGTCGTTTGGCCGTTGTGGCTGCCGCCCCGCCACGTGTCGCACACCCCGGCCAGATCGACAGCGTCCCGGCCGAACCGGCCAGCACACCCAGGGTCTTGAGAAATCCTCTTCTGGTCTGCTGTCGCATGATCGCTCCTTTCCAATCAGCTCGGCTCGTGAATAACGCGTCGGCATCCGCAGGCGCAGCGAAGACGCGACCAGTATACCACTGCCGACCACCGCGTGAAACCGTCGAATAGACCGACAACCGGGCCCAGCACGGAACCTCTGGAGAGCATTTGATCTGGAAACCGCCATCGCTATAATGTGGCGTCCGGCGTAAACTGGCAAGGCTGCGGCAAAGAACGGCATGGACCGCCCCGCAACGACGCACGGGAGATTGAACATTGGAACAACTGCGAAAACAGCTTGGGGCGCTGGACGTGTTTGCCGTCGCAGCCGGGGCAATGATCAGTTCCGGGCTGTTCATTTTGCCGGCCATCGCATACGCCAAGGCCGGACCAGCGGTGATCGTCTCCTATCTAATCGCCTCCCTGGTCATCGCGCCCAGCGTGTTGAGCAAGGCCGAACTGGCAACGGCCATGCCCCGAGCCGGCGGGACCTACTTCTACGTCGAACGCAGCCTGGGACCGGTCCTCGGCCTGTTCAGCGGACTGGCCAACTGGTTTTCCCTGGCGCTCAAGAGCGCCTTTGCCGTGGTGGGCGTCGCCATCCTGGCGGAACTGGCCCTCCACGAGATCTCAGGCCTCCAGCTCACCAAGACCCATCTCAAGATGATCGGCGTGGTCTGCTGCGTGGTGTTCACGATCCTGAACCTGGTCAGCGTCAGGCAGGCCAGCCGCGTGCAAACGATCCTGGTGGCGGCGCTGCTGGCCATTCTCGTCGTGTTCCTGCTGGAGGACGCCGAACTCGTCAGTCTGTCACGATATGAGGGGTTCATGCAGAAAGGCTGGCCGGCGGTGTTTGCCACGGCGGGCCTGGCCTTCGTCAGCTACGGAGGACTGACCAAGGTGTGCAGCATCGCCGAAGAGGTCCGACAGCCGGGCAGGAATTTGCCGCTCGGCATGACCCTGGCGTGGTTCGTCGTCACCCTGCTCTACCTGGCTGTTTTGGCCGTTACTGTCGGTGCGGTAGAAGGGGCCGAGCTGGCGACCAGCCTGATGCCGATCTCCACGGCCGCCGGCAAGAGCATGGGGACGTTCGGATATGTGCTGCTGGCGGGGGCCGCCATGGCGGCGTTCATCACCACCGCTAACGGCGGGATTCTCGCCGCTTCGCGCTCCCCGCTGGCCATGAGCCGCGATCAGTTGCTCCCGGCGTTTCTCGCGCGCGTCAACCGGCGGTTCGGCACCCCCCACAGCGGCGTCCTGCTCACCGGCCTGTTCATGGTGGCCGCCATTGTGTTCCTGGACATCGAGCCTCTCGTCAAAACCGCCTCGACACTGATGATTATCCTGTTCATCCTCGACAATGCCAGTGTCATCATCATGCGGGAGAGCCGGATTCAAAGCTACCGCCCGTTGTTCCGCTCGCCGCTCTATCCCTACATGCACATCTTCGCCATCGTCGCCTACGCCGCGTTGATCGTGGACATGGGCGTGGTTCCCCTGTCGATCTCGGCAGCGTTTGTCGTGCTCAGCGCCGCATGGTACGCGCTCTACGTATCGAGACGGGTCAGAAGAGCCTCGGCCGTGATGCACGTGGTCGAGCGCGTCACCGACAAGGCCATCCAGACCGTCACACTGGAGGATGAGCTTCGCGATATCCTGCTCGAACGAGACAACATCATCGAGGATCGATTCGACCAGTTGATCCGCCGGTGTGAAATCGAGGACATCGAGGGCCCCCAGACATCGGAGCAGGTTCTCACCCGGGCGGCCTCGCTTCTGAGCGTGCGGCTGGGTCTTTCTGAGCCCGAGTTGTTCGAGAGGTTCCAGCAACGCGAACGAGAAAGCAGTACGGTGATCCAGCCCGGCCTGGCCATCCCCCATGTCATCGTCGAGGGCGAGAACAGGTTCGAAATCCTGCTTGTCCGTGCCCGAGGCGGGATTCGCTTCGAGCACTCGCCCGATCCCGTCCGGATGATGTTCATATTAGCCGGCAGCAAAGACCAGCGGAACTACCACCTCCGGGCCCTGATGGCCATCGCCCAGATCGTCCAGGAGAAGCACTTTGCAGACAAGTGGCTAGCCGCCCGTGGCCCGGAAGGTCTGCGCAATCTCATCCTGCTCTCGACCCGTCAGCGGGATGCCGGCGCCGTACCGCCCCCGGAGCCATAGTCGTCCCCCCCCTCGCTTCGAGGCCGAGTGAATTGAAAGAACCCTTGGAGTGCCGGGGCACGTACGGTATAATGGCACCGGTCGCTAGGGGTGACCGGCCGAAAACGCCGGTCTGAGAGAAAACCCTCCGAACCTGATCAGGACAATCGCCCGGTCAAGATGAACCGGGAGGACATGCCTGCGTAGGAAAGCGATAGACAAGACGCTATCACTGAAGTGCAACGAATCGCTTCCTGCGGGAGCGATTTTTTTGTTGGCAGCAGGAGCATAGACACATGGCAACACAATTGCAGCAGGCCCGAGCCGGGAAGATCACCGAGGCCATGAAGCACATCGCCGAGGTCGAAGGCGTCCGTTCCGAGACAATCCGGACGGAAACCGCGGCGGGACGACTGGTGATCCCCGCCAATACGCTCCATTTGAAGACCAACCTCAAACCGATGGGAATCGGGCGGGTCCTGACCACTAAGGTCAACGCCAACATCGGCACGAGCAGTGCCCGGTGCTCCGTCCAGGCGGAAATCGAGAAGATGAACGCGGCCCTGTCCGTTGGCGCCGATACGATCATGGACCTGAGCACCGGCGGCGACCTCGACGCCGTCCGCCACGAGCTGCTGGCCCACTGCCCCGTCGCCTTCGGCACGGTGCCGATCTATCAGGTCATCGAGGGCCGGGAGGTCGAAGAGATCGATAGCGACATCCTCCTGAAGACGATCGAGAAGCAGGCCCGCCAGGGCGTCGATTTCTTCACGATTCACGCCGGACTGCTCCGCGAGCACCTGCCGCTGCTCAAGAACCGCGTGGCCGGGATTGTCAGCCGCGGCGGCGCCCTGCTGGCGAAGTGGATGATCCATCACAACAAGCAGAACCCGCTGTACGAGCTGTTCGACGAACTGTGCGACATCATGGTCGAATACGACGTCTGCTTCTCTCTCGGCGACGGATTGCGCCCGGGGGCCATCGCCGACGCCACCGATGAAGCCCAGATCGCCGAACTGCGGACACTCGGAGAGTTGACGCAGCGGGCCCAGGAAAAGGGTTGTCAGGTTATGGTCGAGGGACCGGGCCACGTCCCCTTCGATCAGATCCAGTACAACATGGAAATCCAGCAGAAGATATGCCACGGAGCGCCGTTCTACGTCCTCGGTCCGCTCGTGACGGACATCGCCCCGGGCTACGATCACATCACCAGCGCCATTGGAGGCTGCGCCGCCGCGTTCTACGGTGCGTCCTACCTGTGCTATGTGACGCCCCGCGAGCACCTGGGACTGCCCGACGCCGACGACGTTCGAGCGGGCGTGGTGGCCACCAAGATCGCCGCCCATGGCGCCGACGTGGCGCGAGGCCTGCCGGGCGCCGCCGAGCGTGACCGCCGGTTGAGCGTGGCCCGCGCCAATCTGAACTGGAAGACGCACATCAGCGAATCCCTCGATCCGGCGACCGCCGACCGCATGCACCGCGAAGCCCGCGGCCAGATCGAAGGAGGCCGGGTCGATTCGGCCGACTTCTGCTCGATGTGCGGTCAGCACTGGTGCAGCGTGCGAATCAATCGGCAGGTGCGGGAGGCGATCCGCCAACAGCCCCGTGAGACGCCGCACCATGTATGATCGGCGTCACGTCCGCATCGAATCCAGCTCGATGATCGCAATCGGCAGGAAGATGAACAACGGCACCCAGGGCCAGAACTCCGGCATGATCCGGGCGAACACCACCTCCGTCGCCAGCATCTTGCACACGAACGTGGTGATGTAACAGGCCACCGTCAGCGCGAAGCTCACCAGAATGGCCGATTTCATGGCCCGCGGATCGCGGCAGATCAGCACGGGCAGACTGACCATGAGCATGGTCAGGTTGATCAGCGGATCCGTGATCCGGAAGTGCCGCTGGCTGGTCAACTGCGCCACATCTTTGATCTTGGTCTTCTGCGCCGCCAGCGCCGCCAATTGCCGGGAGCTGAGCAAGGCGTTGTACCCTGACATCTGGCGGACCGCGATATCCTTCGGCAGCAGGTCCGGCGCCTGGTACGAGGCGACAGGCCTGGCGTCCGCCGCGTCCGTCGCGTCCATTCCAATATAGAGTCCGTTGACCAGGTCCCAGCTTCGGGCCGTGGCGTTGTAGACCGCTGCATCCGCCGAGATGCGTCCGGTCACCTTCCAGACCCCAGGGTGGTTCGGATCGCTCTGCCGCGTGAGGATGGTCGGCGAATCCAGGGTCAGCGTCTCCATCGAAAACTGACGCGAGCAGATCAGCGAACCCTTGCCGTCCGCGAGGAACCACACCGCGAACGACTCCTGCCCGGGCAGGTCGTCCTCGTCCCGAACCAGCTTGTCACTGATCGCCGGGATCAGCACTTCCTGGTTGGCGACGGACAGACCCGTGAACAGGATGGCCAAGACGAGGATCGGCCCGACGATGCGCTTGGCGCTGACGCCCGAGGCGATCATCGCCACCAGTTCATTGGACCGGACCATCCGGCCTAGCGCGAACGCCGCCGCCACCACCGTGATCACCCCGGCGGTGTCACGGAAGTAAAGCGTCGTTCGCATGGCGTAGAACAGGACAATGTGGCAGGTCATCGCCCACGTGCCGCGCGAGGCGTGCTCGGCGAATTCGTCGATGTTGACGAACAGCTCGATGATGATCCGCAGCCCGATGAGGACACAGAACGCGATCACGTAGCCGACCATGAAGTTCTTCGCGGTGTAGCGATCCAGGATCTTCATCGCTGCAACTCTTGTATCCTCTCTGTCGTCCGGGACTTTCGATCGGCCTCAGGTTCTGGCCAGTCGGCGATAGATAAAGGCCGCCAGCACCGTCAGGGCGGCCAGTCCGGCCCACATGATGGCCGTGCCGGAGAGACCCTCGGAGCCCAGGTTCCCCGTGAGGCGCTTGCCGCTGATGATCGTCACGACCAGCACCGCCGCAGGCACGCAACTGGCGCCGAAGGCGCTGAGCAGGTGACCACCTCGATTGATGATTCCCAGTCCGATGCCGATCAGGATCATCGGAACGCAGCCGATGCCGAACACCAGGCGCGAGTTCATCTCGGCTTCGATGTCCACCAGCGTGCGGCGGATCTCCCGGTCGAGCTGCTTTTGCAGAGCCGCCAGCATCGACGTCGGCGGACCTTGCAGAATCGCCGCCGCCCCTTCCGGAACGACCGTCTCCAGCACGCCGGCGCGATGGAGGCTCTGCTGCAACGGCGCCGGCAGCGCCAGTCCGGAGACGATTTCGCGAACGACAAGCTGCCCGGTGACTTCGACTCTCGGGCTGGACAGATCCAGACTCAGGCCCGGACCTGTCAGATCGTCGCCGACGCGAATCGCCGCCCTGTCACACCGCAGGGTCCGGAGGTGTTTGCCCGAAAGGCTGTCGTATTCCTCTACCCGAATCGGCCCCAGAAGATCGATATTGCCTTCGTCGCGCAACGCGCAACGGGACGCCGTGAACCGCACCGCTCGGTCCCGCCCGCGCAACTCATAGGGCCTTTCGGCGGATGTCCCCAGCTTCTCACTGAGATCCTTTGCCAAGGCTTCCGTCGCCAACTGCGTGAAGGCCGACCGGGCCACTCTGCCGACAGGATCGAACAGCATCAGGTTGGCGCGAATCTGCTTGATCTCATGGACCTTCTTGAACTTGATGTCATCGCCCAGCAGAGAGCCAAAATCGGCCTGGAACGATCCATACTGCATCGTCCCCCCCATGCTCCCGGCCTGGGCCATCTGCTGCAACCCGTACACCTCCAGCGTAACCTGGTTGGCGTTCTCCTGCGAATCGAAATGGACCCGGGCGGCCTCGGCAGTACGGATGTCCCGGATCGCTCCGCGCTCGGACTGAACGACGACGATCCCGGACAGCGTGTCCCCTTTCGGATCGACGTTGTCCGCGTAGATCAGAAACCGCCCATCGGGAGGCATCTTGTAGAACCCGCGCCGCTGGATGTTGCGAAAGAGAATCTGCTTGGCGTCCGCCTTGAGCGATTTCTCCGCCAGGTGTACGAAATACGGCATCACGTGAAAGCTCAGAAGCAGATTGGCGATGGCCACGAGGATCGCCAGCATCAGCCCCGGATAGACCATCGTGAACAGACTGACGCCGCTGGCCCGGCACGCATCCAGTTCATTGTCGCTGGCGAAGCGTCCATACGTCAGGGCCGAGGCAAACAACGCCGACATGGGAAGCACGAACGTCAGCGTGATCGGCATGAAGTACAGCAGGATGTGAAGCACCTGTCGAGGGCCCACCCCGTATTCCTGAACCGGGCCCAGCACACCGCCCAGACTGAGGATTAGCGTCAGGCCGATGGTCGCCAGCAGAAAGACCCGGAACAGCTCGCGAAACACGTATCGTTGCAGCGTGAAAACCATACTCAGGACCGCTCTTCCATCACTCCGTTCATGGCTACGGCTCCACGATGCGCGGCGCCCGTCCGGCAAGCGACCTCACTGCGGCGGTTTGACGTCGGTCTCCGTCACCTCAAGCGGATCGATGTCTCGAATCCTCTCTGCATAGACCTTGTGGGGATACTTCGCCAGAAGCGACGCTCCGTAGCGTTCCATGTGGTCCTTGAACCGCTGCGTCGTCAGGGCCGACTGGACCTGATTCTTCAGCGAATCGGAGTACGGCCGCATCTGTGCCGGCGTCTTCTCGATGACCTTCACCACGCGCCATTTGATCCGGTCGTCGAAGAACCCCTTCACAGGTCCGATGACGTCGTTCGGCTCGCCTTTCCACAGTTCGTCCCAGAACGCCCCTTCGCTCGACGGATACACGTTGTGCTCGGGTTCTTCGGCCCGCAGAGACTGCTCGGCCTTGACGGCAGCGAACGCCGATCCGCCTTCGAGCGCCTTCCTGGCCTGCTCGGCGGTCGGGAGGTCCTTGCACCAGATCTGATCGATCTTCAGCGACGGTTCGATCGCGAACCTCTCCGGGTTCTGGTCGAAATGGGCCTTGATCTCCTCGTCCGTCGGCGCCGGGACCTCCTTGTACTTGTCCGTTCGGATCTTGCCGAGAATGGTCATGTCCTCGCGGGCCCGGATGTCACGAACCAGTTCCTCCTTCTGGTCGTAGCCGCGCGCCACGGCCTCGGCCTCCACGATCGTCGGCTCCAGTCCGCGATTCAGCAGCTTCTCCACCCCGGCCGGAGTGCTCAGGTCCTTCGACCGTCCGGGCGGCGCGATCTCGTTCAACGTCTTGAACCAGTCGTACAGTGTGAACTGCCCGCCGGTGTAGGTTGCCAGGACGATGTCTCTTTCGTCCCGGCCCAACTCGGTCTGAATCTGATGATTCGTGATCCAGAACACGGTGCGGCCTCGCGGCTCGACCGGCTGTGTCAAGAGGCGCTGATGAATCTGGGCCGCCCGCGCGAAGTTTCTCTCGACCTTCTGGACCTCGAACTTCTTGACCAGCTCGGTGTACAGCGTCTGGTAGACCGGCGGCCACTTGGCCGACAGCACCTGGCCCCTGGCCTGTTCCGGATTGAGGTTCGGATCGGCCGCGATCTTCTCATCGATCTCCGCCTGACTGACCGGAACACTTTCCTGGACATAATCGCTGAGGAACGCCTGGATCAGCTTGCGCTGCCTGTACCGGTCCACAGACGTGGAGACCGACTCATCCTCCGCATACCCCAGCGCGCGTCCTTCGAGAACCATCGCCTTCTCCAGGAGCATCTCCTGCAGCACGGATTGAGCGGTGACAGGCTCCTGTGGCCCACCGGAACCGTCGCGCTGCGGCCGAACGCGCTGCGCCAGTCGCTGCGTCAATTCGCCTTTGGTGATGGAATAGTCACCGATCGTGGCCACAATCAACGATGGGTCGGCGGAAGCGCCGCCGTCCCCAGGCTCGACCTCCGACGGCCGACAACCCGCCAGGAACATCGCCGCGAGCACCACGACGGCGCCGAACAAAAGGATACGCAATCTGTGCTCTGTCATCATACCCTTTCTTCCCAATGGTTCATCCCCGTGCTTGTCACACAGAAACGCAAGCGCATCGCCAGCGATTCTCGGGTGTCGGCCCCCTCTCGGCACCGAACTCCTCAATGGATCACCTTGTTCAACGGATACGTGATGATGCCCGACGCTCCGGCGCGCTTCAGCGCCGGAACCAGGGCCCGCTCCACCTTGTCGTCCACGATCACCTCGATCGCCACATAGCCCGAGTCCGCCAGGCTCGACACCGTCGGACTCTTCTCCGCCGGCAACACCTTGAGGACGGCGTCCAGATCCTCCTTGCGAACGTTCATCTTCAGCCCCACCTTGCTGCGCGCCTCGATCGCCGCCTGGAGCAGGATAGCGATATTCTCGATCTTCTCTCGTTTGAAATCGTCTTCCCAGGCCTGCCGATTGGCGATCAGCCGCGTCGTCGAGACAATGACCGTGTCAATGATCCGCAGATTGTTGGCGCGCAACGAGGTCCCCGTCTCCGTCAGTTCGACGATCGCATCGACCAGACGGGCCTTCACCTCGGTCGCGCCCCAACTGAACTCGACCCTGACGTCGATGCCTCGATCGGCAAAATACCGCCGCGTCACGCCGACCAGCTCGGTGGCGACGATCCCCCCCTGAAGGTCCTCCGGCCGCGTCACCTTCGATTCGCCGGGAACCGCCAGGACCCACCGGGCCGGGTTGCTCGTGGCCTTGCTGTAGGGCAGCTCGCACACCTCGACGACCTCACAATTGTTCTCCGTGATCCAGTCGAATCCGGTGATGCCGGCGTCGAGCACGCCGTCTCCCACGTAGCGGCCCATCTCCTGCGCACGCAGGTAGACCGGGGCGATCTCCTCGTCGTCGATCGACGGCAGGTAACTCCGCCTCGAATCGGAAATATCGAACCCCGCCTTGGCGAACAGCTCCACCGTCGCCTTTTGCAGACTCCCGGCGGGAATACCCAGTTTCAAGACTCTCTCTGAACTCATCTGATCCATCCATACCCCGTGCTCGCGCGGTGTGCCGGACCTGCACCCCGCGATCGCACGTGTCATTTCTTGGCCTTCACCACGTTGGCGGTCTTCGCTTTCTTGCGCGGGGCCTTCTTCTTGGCGACCTTGGGCGACTCGCTCTCCCGCCGAAGCAGCTCGTAGAACTCATAGGCATTCTTGGCGGCAATCTGGCGGGTCAGGAATCCCTCGATGTCCGACTCGTCTGCCGCCGGGTCGACCACCTCATGCTGCTTGAGATAGTCCGCCATCTGACCGGTCAGCGGGATGGCGTGACCCTGCAAAGACGTGAGCATGCAATAGCCGACCACGTAGGCGTCCATCCCGTCGAGGTGTTCGAGGGCCTGCTTGGCCGGACGCTTGCCGACCTTTTTGAGAGTTTGCAGGCTCAGCACATGGTACTCGTCGAAGACCGCCCGCAGGGCCGTCGTCAGGGCAAAGGCCGTTGCCCGACTGGCCGCCGTATCCTCGTGCAACACCTCCACGATCTCCTCCACCCGCGAGACGCGCAGATCGTTCCAGTCCACAAAGGTCTCCCGGAAGCTCTTCATCGCCCGCTGTGTGGCGGACTCGCTCAGCCGCTCGCTGACGATGCCGTGAATCAGGGCCTCGATCGGATCGTCATAGCCGACCTTCTCCACTTTCGGATGAACGCGTTTGAGCGCGCGATAGAGCTTCTGCAACCGTTGTGCGTGTTCCTTGCTGTTTTTCATGGCCTTTCCAGATGATCCTGCGGCCAGCGAGCCGCACTCCAAAACGCCGCGTGACAGAGCATAGACACCCATTTCCTCACACCGTGCATCAGACATCCGGAGCGTCCGCCGGCCCCGATTCGACCTCCCGGCGGCGACGCTCGTTCGCCACCTGGTCAATCAGTCGCATCGTCTCCAGTGTCTTGTGAAAATGCTCGTCTCGGTGAAAACGCAACACCGGGCAGAACTTGCTTTCCAGGGCCGCCCCCAGCAGCGACTGAATGCGCTTGGTGGCATGGTCGATCGCCGCAAACGTCTTGTTCTTGTCCGCCTCGTTCGGCGCCAGCACGCTCAGGTAGACCTCCGCCGTACGCAGATCCGGCGCCATCTCCACCCGCGTGACCGTGACGAGACCCGCAATGCGAGGATCGCTCAGGTGATTGGCAATGGCGTCGCTGACCACTTCTTTCACCACACGAGCCACTTTTTCCTGCCTTCGGGTGGGCATACCGCCGTTTCTTCCTGTGCGGGTCGTCGACACTCGGCTCATGAATCCAGGGTCCGGGCCACCTTGACGGTTTCGTAGAACTCCAGAGTGTCGTCGATCTTCAGATCGTCGAACCCGGCCAGCTTGATGCCGCATTCAAATCCGGCCTTCACCTCGCGTGCGTCGTCCTTGAAGTGTTTGAGGGACTCCAGCGACAGGTTGTCGCGAACGACAATGTTGTTCCGGATCAGGCGGGCCTTGGCGCTCTTGAGGACCACGCCGCTGCTGACGTAGCAGCCGATGACGGTCCCGATGCGGGACACCTTGAACGTCGCCCGGACGACCGCCCGACCGAGGACCCTCTCCTGCTCTTCCGGTTCGAGCAGACCGACCATCGACTTCCTGAGGTCTTCCGTGATGCGGTAAATCACGTTGTACAGCCGAATGTCCACCCCTTCGGCTTCCGCCGTCTTGGCGGCGCGCTCATCGGCCACGACGTTGAAGCCGATGATGATCGCGTTCGACGCCTCCGCCAGCAGCACGTCCCCTTCCGTGATGCCTCCGGGCATGGCCTGGAGAATGTGGATGCGGACTTCGTCAACGCTCAACTCCGAGAGATACTTCTTGAGCACGTCCACCGATCCCTGCACGTCGGCGCGGACAATCAGGTTCAGCTCCTTGACGTTTCCGGCTTCAATCTGACTGAACAGGTTGTCCATCGTCACCTGGGTCCGCTCCGCCAGCGATCTCTCGCGGGCGCGGAGCCGACTTTCTTCGGCCGCCTCCTTGGCACGATTGATGTCGTCGAGGCAGTAGAACCGGTCGCCCGCCTGCGGGACGCCGTTGAGACCGCTGACCTCCACGGGCATGGAACTCGTGGCGGTCTTGATCTTCTTGCCGTAGCTGTTCTTCATCATCTTGACGCGGCCATGTGTGTCGCCGGCCAGAATGATGTCCCCCTTGTTCAGTTGCCCCTCCTTGATGAGCACCGTCGCCACCGGACCCTGCTGCGGTGACATCTTGGCTTCGATGACCCAGCCGGTCGCAGGAATCGTGTCGTCGGCCTTCAGGTCCATCAGCTCGGCGGTATAGTCCAGCGCCTCGAGCAAATCCTCAACGCCCTGTCCCGTGGTGGCGCTGGTCTTGACCACTTCGGTCGTACCACCCCACTCGGCCGGGGTCAGATCATGCTCGGCCAACTGGGCGTAGATGCGGTTGATGTCACAGCCGGGCAGGTCAATCTTGTTCAGGGCCACAACGATCGCGACGCCCGCCGCCTTGCTGTGCGCGATGGCTTCGATTGTCTGAGGCATCACCCCGTCGTCGGCCGCAACCACCAGGACCACAATATCCGTCATGTTCGCCCCGCGGGCGCGCATGGCGGTGAACGCCTCGTGGCCGGGCGTATCAAGGAAGGTGACGGTCTTGTTGTTCCAGGTCACCTGGGAGGCGCCGATATGCTGCGTGATGCCGCCGGCTTCACCAGCCGCGACGTGCGTGGAGCGAATCTTGTCCAGCAGGCTGGTCTTGCCGTGATCGACGTGCCCGAGCATGGCCGCCACCACCGGACGCCTGATGAGATGGGCGCGTTCGCGCACCTCGAATTCCTTTCGAATCTCTTCTTCCGCCGTGCTCTTGCGCACGATCTCCAGCTCGGTCTCGAACTCCAGGGCGACCAGTTCGGCCATTTCGTTCGATATGACCTGGTTGGCGGTCACCATAGTCCCCTGCTGCATCAGCTTGGCGATGATGTCGGCCGCTTTGACTGCCAGAGCCGCCGACAGATCCTTGACCGTGACGGGTTCACTGACCGTGGCTTTCCTGGGCCGTCCGGCGGCGGCTTCCCGCTGCGCCTTGGACGCGATCTTCCGCGACGGACGCAGCCGCAACCCCTCGCCGCCCGCGGCGCTGAGCCGCGCCTGTCGTTCGTCAAGGTCTCGCTGGCGCCACTTCCCGTGGACTTTGGGCTTCTTGCCGGCTTCCTCGTCGACGCCTTCTTTCCGGCGACCGTGAGTTCTCTCCTTGTGGTGTTTGCCCCGCTTCTTGTCGGCGTCGGCCGGGGCAACCACGTCCGCCCCCTTCTCCTTGTTTCTGTATATCAGGGGCTCGGTGATTGCCGCGTCGCGTCGCGGACGCGGACGCGGACGAGGTCGCGGGCGATCCAGCGGCTCGGGCGCCTCGACACGGACCACCTGTGGCCCGCTGAGGATAGCCGGCTTGGGTTTTCCAAGCATGGGTCCGGCGGGCAGGACCTCGATCTCCACCTTTTTCGTTTCCACCTCGGGCGCCGGCGGGGGCTTCGTGACCACAACCGGCGGTTCCGGCGTGACCGTTTCCGCCGCGACTACAGCCTGCACTGGTTCCTCCTCCGCCTGTTCGACCTCCATTACAGCCGCCACTGCTGGAGCCGGAGCTTCCGCTTCTTCCTGCGGAGCTTCCATCTCATCCGACGGCTCGGCCTCGGCTACCGCCGCCTCGACGGAACCGGAACCATCCGCTTCCTCAGTCGACGGCGACGTTTGCATCACCTTGGTCCGCTGGGGCCTCTTGACGCGAACCTCCAATAGGTCGACCTTCTCCGCCGTTTCCACCGTCGTAATGTTTTCCCCTTCGCTGAACCACTCGCGAATGGTGGCAGCCAGACCGGCGGAAATCGCGGTCATGTG
This sequence comes from uncultured Pirellulales bacterium, assembly GCA_964575615.1. Lineage (GTDB taxonomy): Bacteria > Planctomycetota > Phycisphaerae > Sedimentisphaerales > Anaerobacaceae > Anaerobaca. The sequence continues at coordinate 32,059 of CAZNSM010000033.1, forward strand.
ATTCTTGACGTCCAAACCTTCGTCTTGGCACTTCTTTACGATCGCAGAACTTTTGACACCGAGGTCACGAGCTAATATGTAGACTCTTGTAGTAGCCAAGGAACCTCCACGTCCCTATTCGTCCTGATCCTTCTTCCGCACGTCCAGACGACTCGTCTGCTCGGCCAACTCCTTTTCGGCCTGCTTACGTTCCGATTCGGCCGCCATCATCTTGGCAGCCTGGTCGGCGCCCAGCACCAGTCTCTCGGCAAAGTCAGGATCCAGGCCCAGTTCGCCCACCAGCGGCTCGGGGCCCACGTCGTCGAGATCAAGAACCGATATGATACCCAAGGCAATCAGCTTATCAACGAGGATGTCGTCGGCGCCTTCGACGCTCTTGACACAGGTGGCGAGCCTCTCGATGCCGAGGTTGTATTCATCCGGAGTGAGAATGTCGATGTCCCAGCCGCTGAGCCGCGCCGCCAGGCGGACGTTCTGACCGTGCTTGCCGATGGCCAGGGACAACTGATCCTCTTCCACTACCACGGTAGCCCGACCCAGCTCGAAGCACAGCGCGATCTCGCTGACCTTGGCCGGCATAAGCGCATTGACGACAAGGACTTGCGACGACTCGTTCCATCGGACGATGTCGATCTTCTCGCCGCCGAGCTCGTCGACGATGTTCTTGATGCGGCTGCCTCTGACGCCCACGCAGGCCCCTACCGGGTCCACCTTGTCGTCGTAGCTGGTCACGGCAACCTTGCTGCGGTAGCCTGCTTCCCGGGCCAGGGCCCGGACCTCGATGATGTTCTCGGCGATTTCCGGCACTTCCGACTCGAAAAGACGCCGGATGAAGTCGGGGTGCGTCCGCGACAGGATGATCTTGACCTGGTTGGCGGTCTCCTTCACGTCGAGAATCAGGCAGCGAATGCGCTCCCCCGGGCGGTGGGTCTGTCCCATGATCTGCTCGCCCTTGGGCATGAATCCCTCGGTCCAGTGATCCAGGTTGACGATGAGTGTGCCACCTTCGTAGCGGACGACCGAGCCGCTGATCAGTTGCCCTTTTCTCTGAACGAATTCGCTGTAGATGCTGTCCCGTTCGTCGGCTCTGATCTTCTGGATCATCACCTGCTTGGCGGTCTGAGCCGGAATCCGGCCGAGCCGCCGGATGTCTATCGGCTGCTGATCCCGGAACGCCGCCACCTTGCCGTCGTTCCTGTCAATCCGGACCACAATCTCGCTGTCCGGGTCGCCGAAATGCTTGCGAACCGCCGAAACCATCGCCTCTTCGAGATCCGCGAAGATCGACTCCTTGTCGATGTTCTTATCCCGGGCGATGTTATCCACGATCCTCAACAATTCCTGGTTCATAGTCTTTTCTCATCAAAACACAGACGGCCCCATGAGTGCCTGCCTTGGCACACCGGAGACGACTGTCGCGTCGTATCGTCGCCCGCCGCCCATTTCACCGACGGGAACAGATGTCCCAACAAAGAGCAAAAAAAAGTGGAAACCTTTAGCAGTTTCCACTCCAACACACCCATGCCCAACCGAGGTTGTTTCCTGCGTTTCGCCTACATCAGTTGCCTCCGACAGCAGCTTGGCCCACTCATCGGTCGAAACCGCCAAACCTCACCATCAACCTCGCCGGCGCCACGATACTGAAGCAGAAACATCGATTCCACGACTGCCATCGGCGCGAGAGCGCAGCCACAAATTGCGCATCTATGCCGCTGCACTGTTTGCCTGTCCTGTCAACGCCATTGCCTGCACCTCACACAGCCCTGCTGGCAGCCGTTAATCATCATAGTCCAAGCCGTTATGATATTCGCCATACTGCACAAGGGCAACAACTTTTTTGGGGATTTTGGCCTTTTTTGGCGTCTGACGACATCCAAGAACGCCTGTTCGGGCACATAGCCCTTTGGCAGCTTCTGCCCCCCACATATAGCACCACCTCCGGGCAACACCCCATAAGATGGGTCCAAGCACAACGTCGGGGCGACAGCATCGAAGGCGGCTTCCAACTTGCCAATGACCGACCCACCGATTATGATCCTATCGATCGCATGGGCATTCTGTTCGAAAAGGGGTTAGAAATGAAGCCAAGAATGGCGGTTGTGGGTGCGGCCGGACGCATGGGAAGGCGGATCGTCGCCCTGGCGGTGGAATCGAAACAATTCGAAATCGTCGGAGCCACCGACGCCAAAGGCCATCCGGATATCGGAAAGGACGTCGGACTGCTGGCCGGAGCGGGGACCCTCGGTGTGCCATTGACCGACTCCTGCGCGGGGCGGTCAGACGTGGTAGTCGACTTTTCCACGCCGGAAGCGGCCGGTAACACCCTGCGCCACTGCACTGAGAACCGGATCCCACTTGTCATGGGCACGACGGGACTGAGCCGCGACCAGCAGGCCATCCTCGCCGAATCGGCCGCCAGGATCCCGCTCCTCTACGGAACGAACATGAGCGTCGGGATGAATGTCCTGTTCGCTCTGGTGGGCAAGGCGGCCGCTATGCTGGGGCCAGACTACGATATCGAGATCGTCGAGCAACACCATCGGTTCAAGAAGGACGCGCCCAGCGGCAGCGCCATGACGCTGGCGGAGAAGATATGCCAGTCCACCGGGCGGGATTTCCCCGACTGCCTCACGCATGGACGCCAGGGCAAGGACGCCCTGCGGCAGCCCAACACGATCGGCATGCACGCCGTCCGGGCCGGCGATATCGTGGGCGTCCACTCGGTGATTTGCAGCACGCTGGGCGAAACGGTAACCCTTAACCACACAGCACACAGCCGGGATACCCTTGTCAGAGGGGCCCTGCGAGCGGCAAAATGGCTTGTCGGCAAAGACCCCGGCCTGTACTCCATGGCCGATGTGCTGGGCATCAGTTAGACCGCATCCCCCATATTCGTATTCTCGGACCTGCGGGCCCCGTCTTTCGGACAGGGCAAGAACGCTGCTCTTGCGGGAGAACGCCATGAAATCGCACTCTGCCCTTCCACTGATC
>CAZNSM010000034.1:0-34993 GCA_964575615.1 uncultured Pirellulales bacterium
CGGACTGTCGATCCGAAGGTTGTGGGTTCGATCCCCATCGGCCTCGTACAAGAACCGCGTTCTCGGCATCGAAAACGCGGTTTTTGTTTGCGCCCACCTGATCGAAAGGGCGCGCGATCCTGGCGCGAGGTGCTGCGGCGCAAGCCCCGCCTGGCGCGCCCAGGCGGGCCGTGAACCGCGGGCGTCCCACAGGCGTAGGATCGAGGATCATGAAGGACGGGCAGAACAACAAACCCCGCTTGCTTGCGTTCGAGGTGACGCGGCGTTGTCGGTTCAATTGTCGGCACTGTCGGGCGGACGCAGACGGCGCGGCGCGACGCGACGAGTTGAGCACGCAGCAATGGAAGCGAATCCTCGACGCGGTGGCCGCCTACGAGAAGTGCGTCGTCATCATGACCGGCGGCGAACCCACCGAACGGGAGGACATCGTGGAGCTGGTGCGGCACGGACGCGACGCGGGTCTTCGCATGGTGATGGCCACGTGCGGCTACGCCATCGACGACGCCTCGTTGGCCGCCCTGAAGGAGGCCGGCGTGATGGCCCTGTCGTTCTCCCTCGACGGCGCCACCGCCCGAACGCACGACGCCTTCCGCCGCACCGATGGTGCATTCGAGACGGTCCTGAGGGCCACCGAAACCGCCAGGAGAGTGGGCGTCCGCTTCCAGATCAACACAACCATCACGCGCAGCAACCTCCACGAGGTGCCCGCCATCGCCGATCTCGCGCGCCGGCTCGGGGCCTACTGCTACAACCCCTTCATCCTGGTCCCGACCGGGCGGGGCGAGGAAATCACCGAGGAGATACTCGAACCACGACAATACGCTGAGCTGCTGGCCGAGCTTCTCCAGTTGCGGTCCGGTCTCGGCATCGAGCTGCGAGTAACCTGCGGACCGCAGTACGCCCGGCTCTTCCGCGAGATGAACGCCGAATCGCCCAAGGTACACATCAGCGGATGCATGGGCGGCCGAGGCTTCGGCTTCATCAGCCACCGGGGCGACGTCCAGACGTGCGGCTTCCTCGACATCTCCGCGGGAAATCTCGTCGAGAACGGCTACGACTTCGCGGCAATCTGGGAACGCTCGCCGTTTCTCAACGAGATTCGCGACCTGCCGGCTTACAAAGGCAAGTGCGGCCGATGCGCCTACGTCAAGGTCTGCGGCGGCTGTCGCGCCCGTGCGTACACCATGACAGGCGACTACCTCGCTACGGACCCGATCTGCTGGTACGAGCCAGAGGGCAAGCCATGACCGCCCCCCTGACCGATCTCCAGAAACGCTTGTGCAATCGCCTTCAGAGAGGCTTGCCGCTCGTTTCGCAGCCCTTTGCGCAGATGGCAACGGATCTGGGGTGTACCGAGGCCGACGTTCTGGATCAGGCGCGGCAGCTCCAGGCCGACGGCGTGCTCCGGCGGATCTGTGCCGTTCTGAACCCGCGTGCGTTGGGCATGGCCAGCACGCTGGTGGCGGCCCACGTGCCGGACGAACAGGCGCCGACCGTAACAGCGGCGATCAACGCCCTTCCCGGCGTCTCACACAACTACCTGCGCCGCCACGAGTTCAATCTGTGGTTCACCCTCCAGGCCGCATCGAACGAGCAACTCCGTCACAATCTGATCGAGCTACAGGCCCGCTTCGACATCGAGTTTCACAGCCTTCCCGTGACGCGTGTCTTCAAGCTGGACGTGCGTTTCGACGCCGAGGGTGACGAGGATGTGCTGCTGCGCGATGTCGAGCGCATGCCGCAGACGGAGCCGGTCGCGTTGCGCGACGAGCACAAGCTGTTGCTGACGCACCTCGCTGACGGTCTCGATGTGACCAGCCGGCCATTCGATGCGGCGCGTCCGGCGACGATGGCCGAACCCGAGATGTTCGCGCTGCTGGCCGAGCTGATCGAGGCCGGCGTGATCCGCCGCATCGCAGGCGTGCTCAACCATCACAAGCTCGGCTTCACCGCCAATGTCATGTTCGTCGGGCAGGTCGATCCCGGACACATTGTCGAAGCCGGCCGCTGGCTCGCCCACTCGAGCGCCGTCAGCCATTGCTACGAGCGACAGGTCCCGGCATCCCTTGGAAGCCGCTGGCCCTACAATCTCTTCGCCATGATGCACGGCCGCACCATGGCGCAGATCCAGCACACCATCGACCGCTTCACCGAGGCGTTTGGCGTCCCGTCGTTCGAGCTGCTGCCCACCCTGGCGGAACTGAAGAAACAGCCCGTCCGCCACAGCTTCGCATAGCACATGTGCTACGGTCCCTGCCTCTGGTAGACGCGGACGTAATCGACATAGAGGTGGTCGGGCAAACGGGCTTGGGCGATGTCACCAGCCCACTTGCCGACCTCCAGGCTTAAGATCATGTACTGGCTGCGATGGGAGACGCCCTTGTCGCTGCGCCAGGTCTCCTTGCCGTCGACGTAGAAGACGTATTCGCGGTCGGTCCAGAGCAGGCCGAAGGTGTGCCAACCCTTCTGCAACCCGGCGACGGTCGCCGTCGTTCCGGCGTGCTTGTGGTGCTCGCCGTAGCCGTCCCAGTGCAGGTTGTGATGGACGCGGTCGCCGTCCTTGCGCAAGTACTCGAAGATGTCGATCTCCGTGCCCGCGGCGGCAGGGTCGCCCAGCGGCTGCCCCAGGCTGGGGCTCTGGAGCCAGAAGGCCGACCAATGCCCGATCTGCTGCTGCAACCTGACGCGGCACTCGAAGTAGCCGAAGGCGGTCTCGAACCGGCCCTGGGTGCCGATCATCGCGGTATGATACGCATCGCCCGCGCGCTTCGTGGTCAGGACGAGACGCCCTTCGCCGTCGAGCGAGACGGTTTCCTTGACGTTAACCGCATCGCGGCGTGGCCCCAGGCTGCGATAATCCCACCTGGTCAGGTCGAGCGTCTGCCCGTCGAACTCGTCGGACCAGACGAGCTTGTATTCCTTGCCTACTGGCAACGTGCCCTGCACCGACGGCTCAGCGCCATCCGCCCGTTTCCAGGCCCGCACGTATTCGACGCTGTAGGTCGAAGGCAGATCGCTGTCATCGGGCAGGCCGAACCACTGCGGCATCGTCTCGCTGTCGAAGTTCAGCGTCAGCGCCTGATGCCAATGGGTGTTCTGGACCCAGCGGACCAGTACCCCGTCGAAGTACCACTTGATCCGGTCCGGGTCCCATTCCAGCCCATAGACGTGATAGTCATCCGCCAGGTTCGACGGCGCGATCCATACGCCGCCGCAGGACCAGTGCTCCTTCTCGGTAGGCGTGTGCAAGACGTGTGCGTTCATGTTGTACTTACGCTCGAATCCCGGCGACTTGCCGCCGATCTCGAAGACGTCGATCTCGGTCCACTCCTCAGGCGTGCTGTCGTAGAACCAGAAGGAGCTGGACCCGTGCGACTTCATCGCCCTGGCCTTGACCTCGAAGTAGCCGTACTTGACGCGGCCCTTGCTCTGCACCGCGGCCGATGTGTAGGTATGGTAGCCCTTGTCTTTGGGCATTTCGGGCACTTCCTGGCGGCGCATGACCAGGTGGAGCTTGCCGTCCGAGACGGTGACATTGCCGGGCCAGAAGTAGGCCGGCTGGCGACCCAGCCAGCCGGGGTTTCGCGGCCACCACCGGTCCGGATCGAGCGCCGTGCCCTTGAACTCGTCCGTCATCGGCTCGTACGGGAGCCAGCGGCCCTCATTGCCCTGATCGGATAGCGGCAGACGATCTGAGGTTCGCGTGGGCACAGGTCCCAGCGCCTCCGTCCGCGTCCAGCTCTCCGGCCGCTTCGCCTCCGCGCGGCAAAGAGGAACCGCGGCCAAGGACAGACACAAGGCCATTCTCCATATCCATCGCTGCATGATGTCACCTCGTCGTCGATTCGATCGGATCAGTTCGTGTAGACCACCGTGCCGGAGTCGTCCACCTCGTAGCCCCATTGCCGGATGTAGTCCCAGCCCGAGCGAAAATCGTCGCGGGTCTGCGCCAGCTTGCTCTTCAGCCGCTCCTCCAACTGCTGCTGCAGCGGAGCATACTCGGGCCGGTTGACCAGGTTGGTCAACTGGTACGGATCGGCGATGTTGTCGTAGAGCAGCCAGGGACCGTCGAGGTCGCGCACGTACGTGTATCGTTCCATGCGGACGCCTCGGTACTCGCGCCCGCCAACCTTGCGGCTCCACTGCCCGAACGGCGACGGGCAGCATATCAAAGCCGCGTTGTCGGGAGCGGGAGATTCGCCCTTGACAACACGTGAGAAGTCCGTCCCCTCGACCGTCTCGGGGACGTCGATGCCGCAGAGCCCAAGCAGCGTGGGCATGATGTCCGGCGTGCTGATCGGCATGTCGATCGTCCGCCCGCCGGGACCCAATGCCGCCGGATACCGCAACAGGAACGGAACCCGGATCGATTCGTCCCACGGTTGCTGCTTCTTCTGCCGGCCATGCGAATACAGCATGTCGCCATGATCGGACGTGAAGACCAGGATCGTGTTCTTAGCAATCCCCTGCTCTGACAGCGTGGTCAACAGATCGCCCAGGCAGTCGTCGAGGGCCGCGACGTGGGCGTAGTAGCCCGCCAGAACCTCGCGGGCCTTCTGCCTGTCAGACTCAGGGACATTGGGCCGGACTGCCAGCGCATCAGGGTTGAACAGGGCCTTGTACTTCTCCGGCGCGGTGTGGTACGGCGCATGGGGCGGCCCCCACGACAGGAACAGCGCGAAGGGTCTGCCGGCGGCGTGCTCGCGGATATAGCGTTGGGCCTCGCGCGTCTGGGCAATGGCGTCGTAGCCTTCCCATCGGAGCCTGACGTCCTCATCGCCATAGTAGAACGAGTTGTTGTAGTCGTGCGTGCAGCCGAGGGCCTTCCAGAACTGAAAGCCCTGCCGCCTTTGGCGAGGGATGAAGGCGCTTCTGTGGTTGCCGTCGAGGTGCCACTTGCCGATGTACGCGGTGTCGTACCCCGCACGGTTGTAGGCCTGCGCGATGGAGACCGCCTCGTCGTTCAGCAGGACATCGTTGAGAAAGACCCCGTGCGTCAGCGGATACCGCCCGGTGACCAGGCTGGCCCGGAACGGACTGCACACGGGACAACCCGACACCGCGTTGCGAAAGTTGACGCTGGTCCTGGCCAGCCGATCGAGATGAGGCGTTCGCACGTCGGCGTTGCCGGCGTAGCCGGTGTCCTGCGCGCGCCACTGGTCGGCGAAGACGAACAGGAGGTTGGGCTTGGCGCGCTCGTCGGATCGGTCTCGTGCCCCCAACGGGCCTTGTCCGAGCATCGGCGCCAGAGCGCCCACGGCGGCCCCTGTGCCAATCGTCTTCAGAAACTTCCTTCTACCGATTCGGCTGCACACCACAAGCCCCCTTTCGACGGCCTATCGGCGTCGATTATAGCCCCTCACCCGCGCACGGGCAATTGCGGGCTCCTCCAACCCGTCCCGTTTTCGCCCGGCGGATGAATTGTCTGTTGACGGGCGCGAACCGATTTCTTATGATGTCCGCCCTGATGGAAAGTAACGGCTGAGCCGGAGTGGCGGAATTGGCAGACGCGCGGGATTCAAAATCCCGTCCTGGCAACAGGGTGAGGGTTCGAGTCCCTCCTCCGGCAGTCCCGACGTGCATCGGGGCTGAGATGAGGACGCATCGATATGCAGACCGAGAATCCTGAGGTCACGCCGGAGTCGTTGCATTCGTTCTACCGGCCCGACGGAGCCGTGCTGGGCCATCTCGTCATCGATTCGAACATCGGCGGCGTCAGTGCCGGCGGCATTCGGATGGTCCCTGAAATGCCGATAGCCGACCTGTGCCATCTGGCCCGCGCCATGACCCTGAAGTACGCTTTCCTGAAGTGGCCGTTCGGCGGCGCCAAGGCGGCGATTCTCACGCATCGAGACACGATGTCACCACAGGAGCGTCAAGAGATCGTGCGGTCATTTGCCGAGCGGCTCGCGCCGTTCAAAGGGCGGTATCTGCCCGGCGAAGACGCCGGGACGAATGACGACGACCTGCGTTTGATCTGCCGGACTGCCGGTCTGATGCGACCGCGGTCGGCGCGGGATTCGGGATACTACACGGCCCTGACCGTGCGGCTTTGTATCGAGCAGGTAGCAGCAGTACGGCAGCTCTCGCTGAATGGTTGCCGCGTAGCCATCGAGGGCTTCGGCAAAGTCGGCGGCGCGCTGGCCGAACAGCTTGCCGAGATCGGATGCCGGATCGTGGCTGCCTCCACAGACCGCGGCGCCGTATACGATTCCGAAGGACTCGACGTGACGCGTCTTCTGCGCGAGCGGGCCGCCGCCGGCAGCGACTGCGTGAACCGATACGATCCCTCGCGCCGCATCGCACCGGCCGACGTGCCGGCGCTGCCGGCGGAGTTCTTCGTCCCGTGCGCGCTATCCTGGAGCGTCAGCAGCGCCAACGCCGATCGGGTGCAGGCCCAAGCCATCGTCTGCGGGGCCAACAACCCTGTCACGCAGAAGGCCCGAGAGGCCCTTGCCGCCAGGGGCATCACGTACTTCCCGGATTTCGTCTCGAACAGTGGCGGTGTCCTCGGCAGTATCCTTGGCTCGCTCGCTCTCGACCACGAAAGGATCGTTCCGTTCATACGGCAGCATTTCGTGCCCAGGGTGGAGAACCTCATAGCCCAGGCTCGGCAGACGGACCGGCCGTTCGAGGAGGTGGCCCGAGAGATCGCCGGCGTCCACCTCGAAGCGATGAAACAGGCAGGATCGCGGCGCCAGAACCCGTTGGTCTCATGGGTCATCGGCCTGGGCCGACGGGGACGGCTGCCGGGCGTGCTGACCAGAAGGTTCGGCCCGGCGTTTGTCCGCAAGACCATCTCCTGACACCTGCCGCGTTTCAGCTTGCCAGGGACAGCACCGTCGCGTACTTGTGCGAGCCGGGACGAGAGGGAATGTCCGCGACGGTATGAAGCTCCACCGTGATCTGGTTGTCGAGAATGCGTCCGAAGCGTTCGAGGATAACCTGCCCCAACTCGCCATCGGGAGCGAATGAGACGTTCGCCGCCTCGGGGACAAGGTCCTTGACCAGGAGGACGCGAATGTGATCGCGCCGCTCCTGCCGAATCTGAAACTTGGCCAGGTGCGGCACATCTTCGAGGGCCAACGTAAGATGATAGGGATGAACGAGCTGGCCGTCGGGCCGGACGATCGAGTCCACCGACCGCCCCTCGATGCGGGCCAGCAGAGGCAGCGTCCGGCCGCACCGACACGGCTCGACTGCCCGGCAGGCATAATCGCCCAGACCCGAATAGCGGATAATGGGCGTGGCGCGATTGAACAGGTCGGTGATCACCACCCTGCCCGTATGGCCTGGCGCGACCTCTTTGCCGTCATCGTCCAGCAGCTCGACGAGCACCTTCCACGTCAGCACGTGCAGGCCGCAGTGCTGGGGACACTCGGCGGCGATGAATCCCGCTTCGGTGGAACCATATACATCCATCACCTGCGATCGGAAGGTCCGGCCGACCAGCGCCCGCAGCGGTTCGTCCAGGACTTCGCCGATCACCATGATCAGCTCGGGCGGATGGACGGTCGCACCGCCGGCACGGAGCGTCAGGCAGATATTGCGCAGGACGCTCGGGTAAGTCATCAGGAACACAGGCCGCTTGCGATTCAGCGCCTTAATGTGCTCGTCCGCCGGCAGGAGTGAATCCACCACGGTATGCCGCATCTGGGGAAACACGCGCCCCTGCAGGCTCTCATACGCCCGCGGCTGGTCCACCACGATGAACAACTGCCGGATGTTCCTTCGAAAAAGAAAATCACGCAGACCCGAGAGCACGGTGATGGGACGGCCGCCCGCCATGACCTGAGGCAGGTTGACGGCAAAATCGAGCAGGACCTTGTCGAAGTCGACGAACACGCTCACAGGACTGCCCGTCGAACCCGACGTTCCCACCAGATACCGCTGGCTCGGCCGGCACCGGCGCGACAGGACACCGTCGGGGAAACTGTGCCGGAAATCGTCCTTCGTGACCACCGGGAGCTTCTCGATGTCTCCCAGGGTCCGGATGTCCTCCGGCCGCACGCCCGCCTGTCGCCATTTGCGGTGGTAGAGTTCGACATTTGCGTAGGCGTGCGCAACGAGGTCTCGCAGTCGTTCAAGACGGAACTGCTCCAGCTCGTGCGGCGTCATGGCCATCAGGCGCCGCACCTGCCGGCAACGCTGCGCGTAGCGGATGGCATGAACCAGGTCGATCGGACCGGTCCATTGCCTGAAGGGTCGAGATGTCACCTCAACGTTCAATGCTCACCTGAAATCGGAAACACCTTCCGACGCATCCTGCGCCGGCGGCGTCTGCGAGAAATGATGCCGCCTCTTGCTGCGGACGTACTGCTCTTTCCGGGCCCGGCCTCGCCGCTGGAGCCACGGTCGCAGCAGACGTCTGGCGCGAGGCAGAAGATAGCCGGCCGTACACAACCAGCCTGCCAGTTGCGGGACGGCCCTCTCCCGCCGTCCGTCGAAGGCACAGGCGAGAATCCGCTCGGCCACCTCTTCGGCCGTGCTCATCGGCTGGGAGAAGGCCATCGGCGTGACACGCTCGACCTGGTCCGCGAAGAACGGCGTGTCCACCAGACCCGGACTGACCACCGAGACCGTGATGCCGCTGCCTTCCAGCTCCTCGGCCAGCGACAAGCTGAAGGCCCGCAGTCCGAACTTCGTAGCGCTGTAGGTGGCCGCACCGCCGCCGGGGACTCGCCCGGCCAGGGATGCGACGTTGACGATTGCGCCGCCGCCGGCCCGCCTCAGATAAGGCAGCGCCATGCGGCATAGCGTCACCGGCGCCTTGAGGTTCACGTCGATCATCCGCGTCAGATCCTCCGGACAACACTGTTCGAGTTGACCTCTGGCGTGGAAGCCTGCGTTGTTCACGAGAATGTCGACCCGTCCGAAGTGCCCCTGTGTTCGCTCCAGCATCATCTGCATGGCGGCTGGATCCGTCACGTCGCCGGCGACCACGAGCGTCCGCTCGGCACCGATCTCGCGGGCAATCGCTTCGAGCGTCTCCTTCCGTCTGGCCACGAGCACCACGCAGGCCCCCTCGGCGGCAAACTGCCGCGCCGTCGCCGCCCCGATCCCGGAGGACGCCCCTGTAACGATCACGCGCTTGTCGGCAAACCTGCCTGCCACAGACGTTTCCCTGCGACTACCAGAACCAGTTCGGAAGAAGACGGGCGAATTCTACCGGTTCCGGCAGCACCCGACAAGCCCTGCGCTGCGGATCGCTCTGGGGGGCAGGTTCGTATGGGCGCTCCGAGTCTATCGCTCCTCCTTCCAGTACCGGCTGACGATGCCGTCGGTGATTTCGAAATAGAGCGATGTGCGCTCCTCGCGTCGGTCGTCAAAGCTCAGGAAGATGAAGACGTCGAGATCGCTGTCGACCTTCTTGGTATAGGCGTACTTGAGAATCTCGGTCCCCTCCGGCGTCTGGGTCTCGCTCGTGGGTTCTCCCAACGTGCCGAGCAGCCATTCTTTGCTGGTGACGCCCACCTTGATCTGCCGGAGCGTTTCACCTCCCACCACCGGTCCCTTCGAACCGTAGCTGACGTCGGACCGGCCTGAAATACACCCGCCCGGAACGAAACCCAACACCACGCACAGAACAATGGCACACGCTGATGCCGCTGGCTCCCGCCTGCACATACTCTTCGCTCCTTTTTCTCAGGTCACACCACTTCGGAATTCGTCGTTCCCGACGATCTGTGACGCACCGCACGTCACAACGTACTTGGACTTGTTCCGCATGTCAAACAAAGCCGGCTTCACAAGCAAGAGGCGTACAAACAGCCCTGTGGTCACGGCAAATCCATGGACCCGACGGGGGGAAGAAAGCGGCCAGATTCTCTGCCAAGGGGTTGCACAACAGGGTCCATTGGTGCTATGTAAGATGGGTTTCTGGCCCATGCCGTTCGTAGTGACGCCGTAAGGCGTTGCCTTGATTGTATGCCCTCACGGGCACACTACAAACGGCGAAGCCCATCTTACAACTCGAAGGAGCAGGCAATGACGATGCGATCGGATCGGTGCCGGACAAGACGTGAATTCCTTCGTGCCGGCGCTGCGGCACTGGCGCTTCCCGCCTTAGGCTTGCCGGGCTGCGCCACCGGCCGGCGAAGCCAAACGCCGACATACGCGAGTCGGTGGGCGTTTCTGGCCGATATTCACATCGCCTCCGATCCCAACGACCACAGTGGCGAATTCTATCCGCACCGCAATCTGGAGAAGGTCCTGGAGCAGGTGCTGGCCCAGCCGCCCGCGGGCATGATGATCGCCGGCGACGTGGCCCGCCTTCAGGGCCTGACGGACGATTACGCCCAGGTCCACAGGCTGCTGGCGCCCCTCGACGGCAAGGTGCCGGTCTACATGGCGCTGGGCAACCACGACAACCGTGCGAACGTCCTGGCGCAATTCAGGAATCCGCCGGGCCGGATCCAGCCGGTCAAGGGCAAACACGTGACGATCGTCGACGCCGGTCCCACGCGCCTGATCCTTCTCGATTCCCTCGTCAAGACGAACGAGACGCCGGGGCTGCTGGGCAAGGTGCAGCGGGACTGGCTCAAGACCTACCTCGCCGAGTCGGACGACACCCCCCTGCTGTTGTGCTTCCACCATTCCCTGCGCGACACCGATGGCGACCTGCTGGATTCACCGAGGCTGTTCGAGATCATCGAGCCGGTGCGGAAGGTCAAGGCCCTCGTCTACGGCCATTCACACGATTACGCGTTCGGCATGCAGGAGGGGATTGCCCTGATCAACCTGCCGGCCGTCGGCTACAGCTTCAACCGCGAGATGCCCGTCGGCTGGGTCGAGGCGAACCTGAGCGCTCGTGGCGGTCAATTCACCCTGCACGCGGTTGCCGGCAACACAAGCATCGACGGCCAGGTGACGTCGCTCACCTGGCGGACGTAGCACCCGTCGCACAGGTCGTCGTTCGGCGTGCGACCAGCAGAAAGACAGGGTAGTCTCGGGGCCGATCGGCCCCCTCGGGTTGACGGCGGACCACGTGGACCGTTCGGGCGCTTTCGACCGTGAAACCTGTCGCTTCGACCTGCGTTCGGAGCCGGGCGGGGTCGATGCCGCGATGGACGACGTGCGCATCGCCTCTGTGGAAGGTCCCATCCTCCGGTTCGAGGTCCGCAATAGCGATCCACCCTCCCAGCCGGACCCACTGAGCCAGCCGTGCCAGCAACGCCGGAATATCCTCGATGTGGTGAAAGACCATGCTGCTGACGATGGCGTCGAACGGCGGGCCCACCGGCGACGGGTATCCGTCTTCGAGCAGGAGAGGCCGGACATGGTCCAGACCCGATGCCTTCGCCTTGGCTTCGAGTACGGCCAGCATCTGGGCCGAAGTGTCGCCCGCCGTGACGGAAGCGACCTTCGGCGCTAACTCCCGTGTGATCAGGCCGGTCCCGCACCCGAAATCCATGATCCCCATCTGCGACGTCAGCGGAACGTCGGCAAGAATCGCCCCGGCCACAGCCTTCGCCAGCTCCACCCGCCCGGGATTGTCGTCCCAGGTCGCCGCCGCCTCGTCGAAGCGGGCCCGTGCCTCCTCCGCCCGCCGTTCCACATCGCCCGGCGTCGATTCGTTCTGATCCATGTTCACCATCGGTCCTTCGTCTGTTTCGTTATGGAGACCATCAGCCGCCACGTCATTCCACTTCGCGGGCGACGACCTCAAGGATCGCCCTCTCGCGCCGCTCGAGCAAGTCACCCAGAGGGGCAAGACTGAGCCCATAGCACAGGGCCAGCGCTACGAGCAGCAGCCCCGACGCCGCGACGTTCACCGGTCCGCTGTCCGCCCAGCCAACGCCTTCAAACAGATACCCCAACAGGGGCATCAGGAAGATCGGAATCATCGCCACCGGGAACAGCAGGTGCGAGAACAGGATCAGAAGGGTCGTCGTCATGCGCGTCTTGGTCGGCTTCATGGAGCCCGGCGCCACCCGGTATGGCACGAGCACCGAGAAGAGGTTGCCCATCATGCTCAGCAGGCCGAACGCGGCAAGAAGTTGCAGGACCGCGGCGAGCACGACCATCGCCGGCAGGTGCATCGCGATGGTCACGAGGGCCAACAAGACCAGGCCAACCACCGTCGCGATCGGAAGCAACGCGAGGTTCTTTCCGAGCAGGATCCACGGACGAGGCGTCGGCAGCAATACGAGCGTACGGAACCCGCCCCGGTCGAAGCCGAACAGATTGAACATGAGCTGAACCATGCCGAAGAACGTAACGGCAATGGCGGCCGTCGCCAGGAACGGTTTGACGACGTCAGGAGGAGCGGACGATCGCTTGAACAGGGCCATCCCGCCGAAGATCACCAGCCACATCAGGTTCATGCCCAGCGCCATCTTGACCTCGGGCGCTCGCTTGAGAGAGCGGAAGAACACCTGAGCCAGCGTGGAAGCCTCCTGCGGCACGCCCGGAAGGCGTCTGCCGAAATCGTCTCGAACGCGCGCGGCCTGCCTCGTCTTGTCCTTACGTGCAACCGTCCGGCCGGTTTCGCCGCCCTGGTAGAAACGAATGGTGGATCGATAGGCGCGCCGCAGCCCCAGCGCGCCGATGCCGAAGACGCCGATGCTCGCCAGAATCGCCGGCCGGACATCGCCCGAGGCCAGCGTCAGCGCCCCGTTGCCCACCCATAGAAAGGGCACGACCTTGTGCGCGGTCAGCACAAGCGGCGGGATCGTCCTCTCCGCCCTGCCCGGCGAAGCCGTCGCATCCGGCCCATCGGCCGGCGTCCCCTGCCGATGGCGGTCCTGGTTCGAAACCGTTTGAACCAGGAGATTGGGAAGCTGAGTCAAAAGGACAAAACCCACGGTGACGCCCGCGATGATCGCCCGCCGGCGACGCGGATTGATCATGAGCGTGACCAGCCAGCCGCGCAGGCAGTAGATCCACGCAGTGATCATAAACACAAAGCCGATCGCCAGAGGCAGCATCCAGATCATGGCCGGTCCCCTGCCCAGAACCAGCCCCAGGGCCAGCCCAAACATGCCGGGAACCAGCAGAACGACGCTCAACGACAGATGCGACGCCAGATAGTTGATGACGAAGATCTGCCTCAGCGAGATCGGCAGGTGCAGCATGCGTGCGATATCGATCGTCTCGGACCGCTGGATGTCCGAAACAATGGACGCCACGCAGAGAAACAGAAACATGACGGTCAGCCCGTCCCAGATGATCAGCAGGATGAGGGGCGGAACCTTCGGCAGTAAGAAAACGCCGCACAGAAAACCGATGACCGCGCCGGCGGCGCTGATGGCCAGCGCGATGGCAACCACAATCAGCGTGAGGGCGGCCGCCAGCCCGCCGGCTCGCGACCACTGATTGCGGCTCAGACGCCAGCGCAGCCACAGGATCGTGCGGAGTTGGTCCGTGTCCATCTACCCCTCCAGCCAACTGAGCTTCTGCCGCTCGATGTGACCGCTTCCAACGACTTCGAGGAATCGCTGTTCCAGCGAGCCGCCCTGCCGAATCTCGTCCATCGTGGACTGGTGCACGAGCCGGCCCTGGGCGACGATCCCGACGTCGGTGCACAGCTTCTCGACGATCTCCAGCACGTGGGATGTCAGGAATACGGTTGCGCCGCGCTGGACGCACCGCTTGAGCGTATCGCGCAGCACCGCCGACGAGACGGCGTCCACCCCCTCGAACGGCTCGTCCAGGAACAACAGGTCCGGATTGGGGATCAACGCCGCGGCCAACGCCAGCTTCTTCTTCATGCCGTGCGAGTATTCGAGCGTCAGCTTCCTGTCCTCGTGCGCCAGCGTCATCATCGCCAGCAGCTCGTCGCAGCGCTCGCGCACCAGGACCGCAGGCAATTGATACATACGCCCGACGAAGGTCAGGTACTCCCGCCCGGTCAGGTTGTCGAACAAGGCCAGGTCCTCGGGCACCACACCGATGCGCCGCTTGACCTGGCGCGCCGTGTGCTGGTCTGCGGTGTCCTCGTCGAGGATGCGCATCGTCCCGAAGGTAGGAGCCAGCAGGCCCGTGAGCATCTTGATCGTCGTGGACTTGCCGGTGCCGTTGGGGCCGAGAAAGCCGTAGAACGTGCCAGCCCGGACACGCAAATCCAGGCTGTCGACCGCCACCAAGTCACCGAAGCGACGCGTCAACCCGCTTGTCTCGATCGCGAATTCCATGCGCGACCAATCTACGTCGCCCAGGAGACAAAAGCAAGCCCCTGTCTTCCGCTCGGCTTCACGCGACGCTTGTATCGTGTCGGGGCAGGGGCGACGCAGGCGTCGCCCCCCCCGAAGGGAATCCGTACGCGTACTATCGAATGAACAGCATCTCGGCGTAGATCGGCAGCGGCCAGAGCTTGGCGTCGACGAGAGTCTCCAGTTCATCGGCGGCCGTTCGCACGGTGTTCATCGCCGGTACGACGTCGTGGGAGTAGCTTTCCGCCTGGGCTTCGGCGCCTTTCGTGGCGGCCGCCCGAGCCGTCGCCTTCTCCAGTTCCGTGATCCCATGCTCCAGGGCCGTGACCAGCTCGCACACGCGAGCGAGCATCCGGCTCTGCGTCTCCGCATGGCCGCCCACGCCGGAGACCGCCGCCACGGCGCCGGCCAGACGAGCCGAGTACTCACATGACGCCGGCAGGATCTGCCGTTTCGCCATGCTCAGCATGGTCTGCGCCTCGATGTTGATCTGCCGGCTGTAGACCTCCAGCAGGACCTCCGTCCGCGCTCTCAGCTCGTGCTCCGACAGGACCGCGTGCTTGCTGAACACCGCGACGTTTTCCTTCGAAGGAATGCCCACGAGCGACTCGACAGTCGAACGGATGTTCGGCAGGCCGCGCCGCGCCGCCTCCGCCACCCACTCGGCCGTGTAGTTGTCGCCGTTGAACACGATCCGCGCGTGTTTGACCGCGATGTCCTGAAGGATCTTCTGCGCGGCCGCCTTGACGTCGTCGGCCTTTTCCAGCTCGTCGGCGATATCGCAGAGGGCATCGGCCACGATCGTGTTGAGCGTGAAACTGGGGCCCGACACCGACTGAGTCGAGCCGACCATGCGGAACTCGAACTTGTTGCCCGTGAAAGCGAACGGCGAGGTGCGATTCCGGTCGGTGCAGTCTCTCGGCAGCGGCGGCAGGGTCGAGACGCCGAGCTTGAGCTGGCCGCCCTTCTTGCTGCTCTTGGCCGGCCCCTTGGCCAGTTGCTCGAAAATGTCGGTCAACTGATCGCCCAGGAAGACCGACACGATGGCCGGCGGCGCCTCGTTGGCGCCGAGCCGATGCTCGTTGCCGGCGTTGGCGACGCTGGCGCGGAGCAGCGGAGCGTACTTGTCTACCGCCTTGACCACGGCGCAGAGCATTACCAGAAAGACCATGTTGTCGTGCGGCGTGTCCCCCGGATCGAGCAGATTCACGCCGTCGTCGGTCACCATGCTCCAGTTATTGTGCTTGCCTGAGCCGTTGACTCCGGCGAACGGCTTCTCGTGCAGCAGGCACACGAATCCATGATGCAGCGCGACCTTCTGCAGCGTGTCCATCGTCAACTGATTGTGGTCGGCGGCCACATTGACCGTCGAGAAGACCGGCGCCAGCTCGTACTGCGCGGGCGCGACCTCGTTGTGCTGCGTCTTGGCGGTGACACCCAGCTTCCACAACTCGTTGTTGACTTCATTCATGAAGCTGGCGACCCGCTCGTGCAGCGAGCCGAAGTAGTGGTCCTCCAGCTCCTGTCCGCGAGGCGGCTTGGCGCCGAACAGGGTCCTCCCGGCCAGCACCAGATCCAGGCGTTTCTTGTAGAACTCCCGATCGATCAGGAAGTACTCCTGCTCCGGGCCCATCGTTGCCGTGACGCGAGAGCTGCTCGTATTGCCCAACAATCGCAGGACGCGGACCGCCTGCTTGTTGAGCGCATCCATCGACCGCAGCAGCGGCGTCTTCTTGTCCAGCGCCTCGCCCCGGTAAGAGCAGAAGGCGCTGGGAATGTACAGCGTGATGTTCTTGCCGTTCTCCTTGACGAAGACCGGCGAGGTGCAGTCCCACGCGGTATAGCCGCGCGCCTCGAACGTGGCGCGCAGGCCGCCGGAGGGGAAGGACGAGGCGTCGGGCTCGCCCTTGATCAACTCCTTGCCGCTGAATTCCATGATGGTGCGCCCGTCGACTGTCGGGGAGATGAACGCATCGTGCTTCTCCGCGGTCAAACCGGTCATCGGCTGGAACCAGTGACAGAAGTGCGTGGCGCCCTTGGCGATGGCCCAGTCCTTCATGGCGTTGGCGATCACGTCTGCCGTGACAGGATCCAGCGGCTGCTCGCCATCCAGAGTCTTCTTGAGCGAGCGAAACACGTTCTTGGGCAGACACTCCCGCATGGTCGCTTCGTTGAAGACGTTGCGTCCGAATGCCTCATTGACTGTAATCGACATCTTTGACTCCTCAATTGCCATCACACCTGTTGTTGGGTCCAGCGTACCACACCCTAATGCCTGCGCCTCCTCGAAGCCGATGAGATGATGCGGCCATGCTATCGGCGTCGGCCCGGACTGTCAACCCGGGGTGAGGCTCGCGCCGCTCGGCAAGCTCCCCAGCAGAACCCGCCGGCGGCGAGCAAGCCTCACCCACAGTCCAATGCCACCGCACGGCGCGGTGTCGCACGCACTTCATCGGCGAATGCAAGGCGACGCATGGAGCAAGAGCCGATGTCCGGCGATCGATCGCCGCAGCGGACGCTGCCGGCCGGAGGCCTGACGCAACTTCGGCGTCATGCCCGCACAACAGCGGCGCGGCAGACCGCCGCACCGGCCGAATAGCCTGTTTGTTCCTTGCCACCATCGAACTGAAGACTCCATCATCGTCTGTTCTGGTATGTGCCGGAGGCGACACTGACACATACTACAGACTGTTAAGCAACGGGCGTGCCAATTCGGTCGGACGCCGATCGCGTATACACAACCATCGATAACACAAGAACTTGCAGTCCGTTGACCCACACCGATCGCCTTGCGACAAACTACATTTATGTCGACCGACCGCCGGGCAGCCTACAATATTGTAGTGCATGATCCGCCCGGCAAAGATCGAGCCTCGCCCGGGCGGACGAGGCTCGAATCGCCGGCCCACAGGAGTGGGCACAGACGATGATGGCGCGTGGCTCAGGTCTGCCTTTTTCGGCCGCGCCCCTGCCGTGCGCGTGGCGGCTATCCGATGGCTTCGCCGCCGCGTTGTCCCGTGCGAATGCGGATGCACTCGGGCAGGTCCAGCACGAAGATCTTCCCGTCGCCGATTTGCCCGGTGCGCGCACCGGCGATGATCGCCTCGATCGTCCGTTCGACGAAGTCTTCGTTGACCCCGATCTCGAGCCGGACCTTCTTGAGAAGGTTGACCTCAAACTGGACGCCACGGTAGCTCTCGTGATATCCCTTCTGCGCGCCGCATCCCAAAGCGTTTGTCACCGACATCTTGTGCACTTCGGCCTTGAACAAGGCCCGTTTCACATCGTTGAGCTTGTGTGGCTGAATGTAAGCAACGATCAGTTTCATCGCATCAGACTCCCAATCTTCGAAAGACGCTAACGGTCAGGTCGTGGTGAACACCTGGAAGCCGGCATACGATTCCATTCCGTGCTCGCCGATGTCGAGACCCCGCATCTCCTCCTCGGGCGAGACGCGCAAGCCCATGGTGTGCTTGATGGCCAGGAACACCACACCCATCACCGCAATGACAAACAGGTCCACGGTGACGGTCCCGAGAGCCTGCACACCCAACTGCGCCAGTCCGCCGCCGTGGAACAGGCCGTCGTTCGCCAGTCCATAGGACTTCTGGCCCCACAGGCCGACCGCCAGTGTCCCCCAAAGCCCGTTCATTCCGTGAACCGGGATGGCGCCCACCGGATCATCGACGCCAATCCGGTCCAGCAGCGCTACCCCCGCCACGACGACCACACCGGAAACGGCACCGATGAGGATGGACGCCGCCGGACTGACGTAATTGCACCCCGCCGTAATCGCCACCAGCCCCGCCAGGCAACCGTTCATCGTCATCGACAGATCCGGCTTGCCGAAGAACGCCCAAACCGCAACCATCGCGACGATCGCGCCGGCACAGGCCGAAATGTTCGTATTGACCGCGATTCTCGATATCGCTTCCCCATCCCCGACCGCCAGCGTCGAGCCCGGATTGAAACCGAACCAGCCGAACCACAACAGGAACACGCCCAGCGAGGCCAGTGGAATCGAGTGGCCCGCGATCACACGGGGCCGCCCATCCGGAGAGAACTTGCCGATCCGGGCGCCCAGGACGATGGTCCCGATGAACGAGATCCACCCGCCCACGGAATGAACGATAGTCGAGCCGGCAAAATCAGCGAAGCCCATCTTCGCCAGCCACCCGCCACTATTCCAGATCCAGTGTCCGACAATGGGGTAAACGACCACGCTGACGACGGCCGTGTAGATCAGATAGGCCGGAAACTTCATCCGTTCGGCCATCGCGCCGGCCACGATCGTCGCCGCGGCGCCGCAGAAGGCCGCCTGAAACAGCCAGAACGCCCAAGGCTGCACCGAGGACGGGTTCTCGGCGCCGGACATGAAGAACCCGGTCCAGCCGATGAAACCGTTTCCGGTTCCGAACATGAATGCATAGCCGGCAATGAAGAACATGATGCAGGCGACACAGTAGTCCAGAAAATTCTTCGTCAGGATGTTGCAGGCGTTTTTGGCCCGCGTGAACCCGGCCTCGACCATCCCGAAGCCGGCCTGCATAAAGAACACCAGGAACGCCGCGACCAGCACCCAGAGGGTATTCAATCCCTGGTCCAGCAACTGAACCGTCGGCCCCCCATCCTCGGCCGCCGAGGCGGTACCCGCCAGCAGCAGGACAGACAACCATGTCGCGACAGGCCTCCAGCCCGGTCGCCAAACAGACCTTCTTCGTTGCGCCATCACGTTCGTTTGCCTCCACGTCGAACCGTTGTTCTGCGGGCGAGAACGCTCGCCCGACTTACGACCAGTACCTTTCAACAAAACCCGTGCCACATCGGTCCACGGAGGAAACAATCACATATCCCATGCATTGAAGGCATCTTAGAAGAAGAGGACTCCCTGCGTAGCAGCGGCGGCAAATCTACATTTTCGTGCTTTTGACCTGACAGGTAAACAGTTTTGTAGTTCGGCGGCCTCTCCAGGTGAATGTGCCCCCTGGGAGAAAAACGGGGTCCTGCCCCTCCGGGGGACAGGACCCGCCTTCTGGCCCGACGGGCACACGAAGTGATGGCCCTAAGGTAGGGAAGTATCGATTCAAATCACCCTATGGCCGCACCGCCGTGCTCTCCAGTGCGAATGCGAATGCACTCGCCCAGGTCCAGGACAAAGATCTTTCCATCTCCTATCGTTCCCGTGCGGGCTCCTTCGATGATGGCGTTGATCGTCTTGTCCACAAAGTCCTCGTTGACCCCAATCTCGATCCGGACCTTCTTGAGAAGGTTCACTTCGAAGTCGACTCCTCGATAGCTCTCGTGGTACCCCTTCTGGGCGCCGCATCCGAGAGCGTTCGTGACCGAAAGTTTGAACACCTCTGCGGCATAAAGCGCCTTTTTCACATCCTGCAATTTGTGCGGCTGTATGTATGCGATTATCAGTTTCATCGTATCTGCTCCACTTGGGGTCCCTTAGGTTGTGCTGAAGATCTGGAATCCGGCGTATGCCTCCATGCCATGTTCGCCGAGGTCCAGCCCCTTGAGCTCTTCTTCGGCGCTCACGCGAATCCCGACGGTGTGCTTCAGGATACTGAAGAGGATCAGGCCCAGGCCGAACGCCCACACGAAAGCCGTAGCCACACCGAGCAATTGGACGCCAAGCTGCCTGAACCCGCCGCCGTAGAACAAACCCCCATCCATGGCGAACAGGCCGTACGACAAGGTTCCCCACGCGCCATTGACCGCGTGCACACTGACGGCGCCGACCGGGTCGTCCACCTTGAGCACGTAGTCGATGAAGAGCACACTGAGGACCACCAGGACACCCCCCACACCACCGATGACAATCGAACCGAAGGGGGTGACACCGTCACAGGGGCTGGTGATCGCGACCAGACCCGCCAGCGCGCCGTTCAGGGTCATCGAGATATCCGGTTTCTTCAGGATACACCACGAGGCGATCAGCGCGGTGACCGCGCCGGTGGCCGCCGCCAGATTCGTCGTCACGGCGATGTAGCCGACCTGTCCGTTGCCGGCGGTCGTGCTGCCGGGGTTGAAGCCAAACCAGCCGAACCACAGGATGAACACGCCCAACGCCGCCAGGGGCAGGTTGTGTCCGAGAATCGCGCGAGGCTTCCCATCGGGACCATACTTGCCCACGCGAGGCCCCAGCACAATCGCTCCGGCCAGCGCCAGCCACCCGCCGATCGAGTGGACCACGGTCGAGCCCGCGAAGTCATGGAATCCCAAACCCTCCAGCCAACCGCCACCGTGCAGCAGACTGCCCCAGACCCACGAGCCAAAGACCGGATAGATCACGAGCGAGATGACCGCGCTGTAGATCAGGTACGCAATGAACTTCGTTCGCTCGGCCATTGCACCGGAGACGATCGTGGCCGCCGTGGCGGCAAACACCGTCTGGAAGATCAGGAAGGTCCAGTCCCATCCGGTCCCTTTCTCGACGCCGGCCAGACCGAACAGCGTCGTGCCGAACAGACCGTTGGTCTTGCCGAACATCAGCCCGAAGCCGACCAGGAAGAACACCAGGCTTCCGATGGAGAAATCCATCAGGTTTTTCATCAGGATGTTCACGGCGTTCTTGGCGCGGGTGAACCCCGTTTCGACCATGGCGAAGCCGGCCTGCATGAAGAACACCAGGAAGGCCGCGATGCAGGTCCACACGATGTTGATGTTCGTCTGCAACTCCTCTTTGGCGATTTCCAAAGGCGAGGCGGTCGCTTCTTCGGCGGCCCCGGCGGAAATCGGAACCGCTAATATGAGTAACGCCAACAGAACTACGCTGAATCGCATGATGCTCACCTCATATCCTTTCCATCACGGAGGATCTAAAACTCTTTCGAAAGGCCCACGCCGACCACGACGATGCTGTGGTCCGTGTCGTAGGCGTCGGAGTCCTTGACATCGCTGCCGAGCAGCGTGATGTAGCTGACGCTCGGCGTCACGCTCACGCCGGCCACCTCGAACGGGAAGCCGACCGAAAGCACCAGGTCGTTCAACTCCGAGTCGCTGGTGCCCCAATAGAACTCGTTGTACTTCTTGTTGCCCCAGCCCAAGGATGCGCCCAGGTCGATGCCCACCGGGATCTTCTCGCTCGCCTCGATGCTGTGACTGATCCCCAGCGAGGCGTAGATGCCGTCGGCCTCATCCACGTCGTGATAGACGGTGATCGACGGACTGGCCGGAACGTCCAGGCTGAACCCCCAGTACAACTCCGTCGTGCCGGACAGATCCGAGCCGGGGAAGTCGTAGTAGATCGCGCCGATCGAGTAGCCCAGAACATCCACTCCCGGGACGCTGCCCGAGTAGTCAAGCGAGTAATCGACCTCGGTGAACTCACCGGAACTGTCGTTCTCATCGGTCAGATCGAGATTGCCCCAGATCGAACCGGTCAGGCCCTTGTAGCCGGCGCTGACGCTGGGCTGGAACACCCAGCCGTCGACGAGATTCTGGCCGCGCCAGACGTACTTGCTGAAAAAATCGGCCCCGACGCCGACCGTCACGTCTCCCTCGGCCAGACCCGCCGTATGAAGACCCAGAACCACGATTGCCGCACACAATGCTGCCTTGAGCTTGCTCATCTGTTTCTTTCTCCTACTTCCGGTTGCCGTTGCCATCACTGAATGTCACTTGCGCCATCACGTTCGATCCATGGACTATCGATGATGATCTCTCTGTCCAATGCAAGTACCGTGCCAGCCGTCGACGCCACGACCGAAATGCACGTAACCGCCTATTTTACAACGAGATACGAGACTCACGCGACGAAACAGCCGACTGCTACAGATATACATAAATGTATACGATGTGCCATATGACTACATTTTTGTACAGCCACTTACCCCCTCCCCCGGGCCGCCATAAGCCCGACGCAGCGGGAAACCAGGATCGTTCTATTGCGTCGGCCCCAAACGGACGATACTATGACAGACAGGGGATAATTGACCCGAGAAAGACACTGTCACGGACGGCAGCGGCGCAAATGGAGGACGTTTCACACGGAGAGAAGGTAATCGACCGGCGTGCCGCAATGGGATCGTGCACGATCGCAGAATGTTGACTTTGGTATGATCTGGAGGAATCGCTATGTCTACAAACAACCGCCCTCTAATGGTATTGGCCCTCGCCGCCGCGGCTATGGCCATCCTCGGTCTCACGCCCACCTCGGCAGATGCCGGGAGCATCAGCTATGTCAAAATCACGGGGGACGCTGATTGCGGCATAAGCACCGACAACACCTACACCCACAAATTGGATTTTGGGACCGGCACTCCGGGCGCCCTGATCAATGGGGTGCAGTTCGATGCTTATAACGCGGCGGCCAACGGCACGTTGAACTTCAACCGGGAGGTTTCCTCCGGATATCTCTACGATCACGCCGGCAACGCCGCTCACAACGTCTCCGGGGGCCTGGTGAACCTGCTGACGGACATGTATTACAACGGCGATAACGCCGTCGGCGGGACGACGACGTGGACGCTCAGCGGGCTCACCGCGGGGTATACGTACCACACGCGGATCTATACCCGCCAGTGGGCGGCGAACAACCAGCGCACAGTAGTCTTCGAATTCGATCCGGACGGCGCAGGTCCGATTTCTGATGCCACCGAAACGATCAATGAGGACGATGCGACGACCGTGGGAATGCCCAACGACAACGACGCCTATTACATCAACTATGAGTTCACCGCGGTCGCCGGCGAAGATCTGGTGATCACTGTGACGCAAGACTTGTTCAACCAGTCATGGCACCTCTATGGCCTGACGAACCAGGAGTTCGCCACGCATTTGGCCTCTTCTCCCAACCCGGAAGACGGAGCAACCGATGTGTCACGCGACACGACACTGAGCTGGACGCCTGGCATGTCGGCGGCCACCCACGACATCTACCTCGGCACCTCACAGGACGATGTCAGCGCCGCGACAGTCGCCAACCCGCTGGGCGTGCTCGTCAGTCAGGGCCAGAGCGCCGACAGCTACGATCCGGGCCGGCTGGAACTCGGCCAAACCTACTACTGGCGCATCGACGAGGTCAACGGAGCGCCCGACCATACGGTCTTCACCGGCAACGTCTGGAGCTTCACGGTCGAGCCGTATGCCTACCCGGTCCAGAACATCGTCGCCACGAGCAACGGCCTCTTTGAGGCCGGCGCCGGCCCGGAGAACACCGTCAACGGCTCCGGACTCAACGCAGCCGACCAGCACTCCACCGAGAGCACCGACATGTGGCTGGCCACAGCCCCTGCGGACGAGGCTCTGCACATTCAGTACGAGTTCGAGCGTGTTCTGCGGCTCCACCAGATGCTGGTCTGGAACTACAACGTGCAGTTCGAGAAGATTCTCGGCTTCGGACTCAAGAATGTCACAGTCGAGCACTCGACAGACGGGACTGGCTGGACGGCTCTGGGCGACGTCGAGCTGGCTCAGGCAACCGCCAGCGCCACCTACACCGCCAATACCACCATAGACCTGGCGGGCGTGGCGGCCAAGTATGTTCGTCTGACCGTCAACAGCGGTTGGGGCACGATGACCCAGTATGGCCTCAGCGAGGTTCGTTTCCTGCACGTTCCGACGTTCGCCCGCCAGCCCGAGCCGGCTTCCGGCACGGCGGACCTGCATCCTGAGATCACCTTGAGCTGGCGGTCGGGACGCGAGGCCGGACAGCACTATGTGTACGTGAGCACCGATGAGCAGGCCGTAATCGACGGCACGGCCGCCGCCGAGACCGTTTCGCAACCCAGCTACGACGCCGCTGTCGAACTGGGCCAAACGTACTATTGGAAGGTGGACGAGGTCAACGACGTCGAGGATCCCGCCGTCTGGAGCAGCGAGGTCTGGACGTTCTCCGTCGCCGAATCCATCGTTGTCGATGATTTCGAAACCTACAACGACACCAACAATCACATTTACGACACGTGGCTCGACGGATGGGTCAATGAGACCGGCTCGACCGTCGGTTATCTCAATGCCCCGTTCGCCGAGACAACGCTGGCCCATAGCGGCGGGCAATCCATGCCGCTGGCCTATGAGAACACCAACGGCGCCACGATCTCCGAGGCGGAGCGCTCGTTCGACGAGCCGCAGGACTGGTCCGGCTACGGAATCCAGAGCCTGTCGCTGGTCTTCTTCGGCGACCCCGGCAACAGCGGCGGACAGCTTTACGCCAAGATCAACGGCACGAAGGTTCCTTACGGCGGCTCGGCCGAGGACCTGAAGATCGCCGCCTGGATTCCCTGGACGATCGATCTGGCCGGAATGAACGTGCGGAACGTTACCACGCTGACGATCGGCATCGAAGGCGCGGGCGCATCGGGGATGCTGCTGATCGACAACATCCGCGTCTATCCCTACGCCAGTGAGCTGATCGAGCCGGTCCAGCCGGACGATGCGAGCCTGGTCGCTTACTATCCGCTCGACGGGGACGCCAGCGATGCCGCGGGCGCCCACCACGGGACCATCTCCGGAACCCCCGACTTCGTGCCGGGCTTTCAGGGCCAGGCCCTCGATCTGGCCAGCAACGCCACGGTTCCGCAATACGTCTCCGTGCCCTATTCGGCGGACTTCGCCATGAATTCGTTCACCGTCGCCGCCTGGATCAATGTCAAGGATCTCGATGCGTTGCGGGCGATCCTTGGAACGCGATTCAACAGCGACAACACGTTCGATGTGAAAGTCGAGGCAACGCGCGTCCACGGCGACATCGGCGACGGCAGCGTCTGGCTCAATACGAGCGTCGATATCGATGCAGCGCATGGCGGCGTCGTGGGTCTCAACGAGTGGCATCACATCGCCTACGCGGTGGATGATGCAACCGATACCGCCGGCCTGTACCTGGACGGCGTCCTTTCGGCGACCGTGGCCTTCAGCGGCACGCCACTGTTCATGAAGCCCGATCAGGAGCTTCGTATCGGCAACTGCTCGGGGACCGAGTACATGAACGGCCGGATCGACGAGGTCCGCATCTACGACCGCGCCCTGAGCATGGCGGAGGTCGCCGGCCTCGTGGACCGTCCGGGACCAATCTACAAAGGGTTCTAAAGCCGACGGGGTGCAGGCCATCGCCTGATCCCGTGGCGCAGCGTAACACAGTCCGACATCGAGGGCAGGGCATCTGCAAGGGCCCTGCCCTCGTCATTTCTCGTTCGCCACCGCACATCTGGCTTACGAATTCGCCCCGCTACAAGAGCCAACGCAATGCCCTGAAGGGTTGGCATTTTTTGGCGGAGTTTTTGCATCTGCTCATCCGATAAGTAGTAGAGATGAATATTGTATATCAGTCGCCGCCGGCGGTTTGTGAAGTCTATCGGAACCGTCTGCGGCGAAATGCGGCCGGCAGCCGCGTGAAAGGGGTTTTTATGGTCCGCAGACGCCTGTTCACCGTCCTGCTATCGGTTGTAGTTTTGGGTTCCACCACCAGCGCGCAGCCCGCGCGCTCCGAAGATTCCCGCGACGCCTACATTGTGCAGGTGAGCCGGGCGGCCGACGCGTTGCAGACCGGCCGCGGCGCGGCCCTGCGCACCCGAGGCCGGCTCGGGCATGTCTATCGCCGGTCGATGCGAGGATTCTCGATCCAGTTGGCGCCCGGACAGACCCGAGAAGACATCCTCAGGCAGCCGGGCGTGGTCCGCGTCGAGCGCGACATCCGCGTTTATGCGGCCGCCCAGACCCTGCCTACCGGCGTGGACCGGATCGACGTCGACCGCCACGCAACGATCAAGATCGACGGCATCGACGATTCAGTGAACGTCGATGTCGCCATCATCGACACGGGGATCGACATCGACCATCCTGACCTGCGGGTCGCCGGCGGGAGGCGATTCTACACCCGCCGCTGGTGGTCGGTGGAAGACAACCGGTACGACGACGGCAACGGGCATGGCACGCACTGCGCGGGCATTGCGGCGGCCATCGACAACGACCTCGGCGTCGTCGGCGTCGCACCGGGGGCGCGTCTGTGGGCCGTCCGCGTGCTCGACGCCAACGGCGAAGGATATCTGTCCGATGTGATCGCCGGGATCGACTGGGTCACGGAGCACGCCGACACCATCGAAGTGGCGAATCTGAGCCTGACCGCAACCGGCAAGAGCGACATCCTGCGCGAGGCGATCCGGAACAGCGTCGCAGCCGGCGTGGTTTACGTGGCTGCAGCCGGCAACGACAGCGTGGACGTATACGGCGCCGACGGCCTGTTCGATACGAGCGACGACGTCATCCCCGCCGCATATCCGGAGGTCGCGACGATCTCGGCAATGGTGGACACCGACGGCAAACCGGGCGGCGCCGGTCCGGCTGACATCGACGGGGACGATGACAGCTTCGCCGGCTTCAGCAACATCAGCCGGAGCACTGTGCCGAACAATCCCGTCGGGTCGCCGGGCGCCGCCATCGACCTGATGATGCCCGGCGTGTCCATCCGGTCGTGCTGGGCAGGCGCACGATACGCCACGGCCAGCGGGACCAGCATGGCTTCCCCTCACGCCGCAGGGCTGGCGGCGCTCTATATCGCCGCCCACGGTCGAGCCGCCGATGCCTCCGGCGTCTACGCCATTCGCCAGGCTCTGATCGACGGCGGCGCCGACCAGGACAGTGGAAACCGCCTTTATCGACCCGAAACGGAACCCGACGGTCACCACGAGAACCTCGGTTGGGCCGGCTCGACGGAACCGCTCGCCAACGAACCTCCGACCGCCGATTTCTCCTTTGAGGCCCATTACTTGGACGTGACCTTCACCGACCACAGTACCGACACGGAGGGTGCCGTTGTGGGCTGGAACTGGGACTTCGGCGACAAGGCCACCTCGACGGAACAGAACCCCAGCCACACCTATGCAGGCAGCGCCACTTACACCGTGACATTGACCGTGACGGACAACCACGGGAGCACGGATACCACATCCAGGGAAGTCGCCGTCACCGGAAATCAGAGCCCGACGGCAGAGTACTCCTTCCTTGCGGACGGTCTGGATGTCGAATTTACCGATGGAAGCTCCGACGATGGCGCGATCGAAGCCTGGTTGTGGCAGTTTGGCGATGGTGCCACCTCGGCCGACCAGAATCCGGACCATGAATACAGCACCGGCGGCACGTACACCGCGACACTGACGGTGACGGACAACCAGGGCGAGAGCGGCTCCGTCAGTCACAAGGTGACCGTGACACCGTCGGAGAGCGCACCGCCGACCGCGCACGTGGCCATCGAGATGAGCACGCAGCGATTCCTGGTGCGGTGGCGTGCTACGGCGGTGGTCACACTCCATGACGGCGGCGAACCGATCGCCGAGGCCGACGTCTGGGGGCATTGGGAAGGCGTCGCCACCGGCAACTTCTCCGGGGCTACCCGAACAGACGGGACCGTCGTGTTCCGAACCCCGTGGCTGAGAAACCGAGGAGACGCGACCTTCATCGTCGACGCCGTCGACAAGGAGGACCAGGAGTACCTCCTCTCCGGCCAGACGTCCGGGACAATCTCCGGTCCGTGACCCACCGCGATGGCTCGCGAAGGACCTGTCTGATAACAGCGGGCACCACCAATGGCCCCGATCGCCCCTCGGCGGTGTGCCCCCTCTGTCAATCTGCCTTCCCGTCGATTTAGGCAGTACGCGCCTCGTCATAAATCGAGTATGATCCTGGCCTCGCGAGGCTGCATCATGTTGCCAGACGCCCGTGAGCACAGATACAGAACATGGATGGCGGTCGGCACCTGTGGTTGCCGGCATAACCGTTCACAAGGAATAAACCTATGGATTTGATCGTCAACTTCACACCGACCGGCATGATCCCCACCAAGGCGATGACGCCTCACGTCCCAATCAGCGTTCAGGAAATCGTCGAGGACGTGCATCGCGCCGTCGAGATCGGCATCACCATGGTGCATCTGCACGCACGGGACGAGGCCACCGGGGAGCCGACTTACCGCGCCGAGGTCTACGAGAAGATCATCGCCGCCATCCGGTCGTTCGCCGGCGACCTGATCATCTGCGTCTCCACCAGCGGACGCAACTTCAAGGACCTGACGCAGCGAAGCGAAGTTCTCGGGCTCGACGGCGACGTCAAGCCGGATATGGGCAGCCTGACGCTCAGCTCGCTGAACTTCAACAAGGTGGCCAGCATCAACGCCCCGGATACAATCTTGTCGTTGGCCGCCCGGATGAAGGAGCGCGGGATTGTCCCGGAACTGGAGGCGTTCGACGCCGGCATGATCAACTACGCCCATTACCTCCAGAAGAAGCAGGCCATCTCGCCGCCGTTCTACTTCAACCTCCTGCTGGGCAACGTGGCGTGCGCCCAGGCGGATCTGCTGCACGCCGGAATCATGATCCGCGATCTGCCGGCGGATTCGTACTGGTCGCTGGCCGGCATCGGAGACTGCCAACTGCCCATGAACTCTGTGGCGATCGCGATGGGCGGCGGCGTGCGCGTGGGACTCGAAGACAACATCTACTATGACCGACAGCGCAGCCAGCTGGCCGACAACGTAGACTTGTTGCGCCGGGTGCACCTGATTGCCGAAGCGAACGAACGGCCGCTCATGACTTCCGCGAAGCTGCGGCAGTTGCTGCACCTGGAGCCGGGCAACGGCCGCTACGGCCGCCGCGCGGAAGCTGCCCCATCGGAGAAATTGGGAAATCCATATGCGGCGAATACAGGGACTCGATGTGAGTAATTGTATGCCCGCGGAGATGTCCGATTCCATCTGGCTCGACTCCCACGGTGCCACGGGCTTTGTTTGCATCGTTCTTCCGGAGCTGGGAACAGACTACGACGAGGCCGGCTCAATTCTGGCGCGCATCGTACAGGAGTCGGGCCGGCCGGTGTGTGTACTCCGAGACGGCGACCCTTCGATTCTCCAAGCCGAGGCCCTGATCCTCTTCGGCAAATGCTCCGCCTTTACCCAATCGGCTCGGCTGCTCGGTGCCCACGCGACCCGACGACCGGTGACGATTCTCTGGCATATCGAACCGCTGCTGCCGGGAATCCTTCCAGACCGAGCGATGGCGACGGCGCGCCGCCTGGCGCAATGCGACTGGAACCTCCTGCCCCCACCCCTCCCCACCGTGGTGCGGTGCGTTCCAGCGCACAATCTCCTGCGCGATGCCGCCCGGTCCGCTCTGAGCGCCAAACTGAAAAGACTCGCCGCCTGGGAAGCGGAGCCGGCATATGCAGACGTCCACCCTCGGCAGTGGCATCACGCGGCGCAACACTACCTGTGGCTCAGAAGATGGCACTCGCCCGCCTGGTGCGATCTCGTGGCGGCCAGCACCATATCGCGATGCAACATCCTTACGCAGATGGGAATCTGTTGTGAGTATGCCCCCTTGGGGCATCACCGGGCCTGGGGCGAAGACCTTGGGATCCAGCGGGACATCGACGTGTTGTTCCTCGGACGCGTGAAGAGGACATCGCGCCGGCCGATCCTCCATCGGCTTGGCCGCCGACTTGGCGACAGGGGGGTCAGGCTGGTGCTCGTCGAGCGCGACTGCTACGGGCCTGAACGCACGCGACTGCTCAGCCGGACGCGGATCGCGCTCGACATCGTGCAGCATGCGTGGGAAATGCCCATTCTGCGACTTCTGATCAGTATGGCCTGCGGCGCTATGGTCGTGTCCAACTGGACGTCCGCCCCGCATCCGTTTCGCGCCGAACACCTTGTTCGTGCCGACCTGGACGCCTTCGTCGACACCATTCTCTATTACCTGAACCATGAATCCGAACGCAGCGCGATTGCCGAGTCAGCCCGCTGCTTCCTCACAAGCAAGCTGTCCTGGCATCCCGTCGTCTGCCATGTGCTCCGGCGCGGCCGGGAGCACTTTGAAGCGCGATCCGGAGTTGCCCCATGAGCATACCTGTCCAACGCCCGTATCTGGGGTCGGAAGAACTGGCCGCGGTCCAGCGTGTCTTCGAGAGCCGCTGGCTCGGCATGGGCCCGGTCTGCCAGGCGTTTGAAGAGCAGTTGCAGCAGTTCCTCGGGGTCCGGCACGTGATCGCTGTCAACTCGGGAACCGCCGCCCTGCATCTGGCCTTGACCGTCCTGGGTCTTCAGCCGGGCGATGAGGTGATCGTGCCGGCGTTGACGTTCGTCGCCACAGCACAAGCGGTCCGGATGACCGGAGCGACGCCCGTCTTCTGCGACGTCGACGAGCAGACATTCAATCTGGACGTTCGCGACGCCAGAGGCCGAGTCACACCGCGCACAAAAGCGATCGTACCGGTTCACTACGGCGGAACGGCCTGTGACATGGAGGCCGTGCAGCGACTGGCAGCCGATGCGAATCTTCACGTCGTCGAGGACGCCGCACATGCCTTCGGATCGACCTGCGTGGGCCGGCGAGTGGGAACGCTGAGCCGCTTGACGTGTTTCAGCTTCGACCCGGTCAAAAGCATTACCTGCGGCGAAGGCGGCGCGATCGCCACGAACGACTCCGATCTGGCGAAAGAAGCGGTACGCTTGCGTGTGCTCGGCATCGATTCGGACACCTGGTCACGACGGGACCGAGATCGGCCGTGGTTCTACGATGTCACCGGACCGGGCTTTCGATACCACCTCAACGATATCAATGCCGCCATCGGTCTGGAGCAGCTCAAGCGATTCGACTCCTTCCTGCAACGCCGAAGAGAAATCGCGCGGCACTATGACAAAGCGTTCGCCGGTCTCGAAGGTCTGACGCTGCGCCGGCAGTATCTCGAACGAACGTGTCCGTTCTTCTATGTGGTCCGCGTACGAAACCACCGTCGTGACCACCTGATGCGTTGCCTGAAGGATCGAGGCATCGCCTCCGGCGTCCACTATATTCCCAACCATCTCCATCGTCTGTTTACGGAGTCGCACACGTCGCTGCCGGTCGCCGAGCGACTCTATAGCGAGATGCTCACGCTGCCGCTGTTTTACGAGATGACGGACGAGCAGATCGATACGGTCATCGCGGCGGTCCGTGAGTTCTTCCAGACGCCGCACCAGATGGTCTCGATCGCGAGCCCCCTTCGATCCGCCGTGAAGGAAACTCCCACGACCCTGGAGGCCTCCTGACATGGCGGATCGCACGGTTGAATTGCTGATCCTGGGAACGCGGACATTCGCCGAGGAGGTGGCCGATCTGGCGTCGGCGATCCGTGGCGTGCATGTCGCCGGTTTTGTCGAGAACATGGATCGGGACGGCTGCGGCCGTTCGCTCGGAGGGCTTCCGGTCCACTGGATCGACGAGATCGGTCCTCTGGTCAGCACTCACCAAGGGGTCTGCGCGCTGTCCACAACGTCACGCAGCCGATTCGTCCAGCAGGCCGCCGCGATCGGGATGCGTTTTGCCACACTGATCCATCCGAGTGCCGTCGTTTCGCCGCAAGCGCAGATCGGGGAAGGGACCGTCGTCGGCCCCGGCTGCGTAATCGCTTCCCACACACGCATGGGGCCTCACGTGATCGTCAATCGAGGCGTGCTCATCGGACACCATACCACGATCGGACCGTTTTGTTCGCTTCAACCCGGAGCCAACGTCGCCGGTGCCTGTGCCGTCGGCGAGGCAACCTACATCGGCATGGGCGCCCTCGTCATCGACCACATTTCCATCGGCTCGCATTCGGTCGTTGGCGCCGGCGCCGTCGTTGTGCGCGATGTGCCTGATCGCGTCCAGGTCCTCGGCATGCCCGCGCGCATCGTCAAGGAGAACATTCCGGGCAAGTAATTCGCGTCTCACCTCGAAGCAGGGCCGCGGTGACCACGCGGCAACGACGCCGGGCGTGCCGCTACAAGTACTTGGGGTGGATGCCGTATTTCTTGATCTTGTAGCCGAGGATGCGCTCGGTGATGCCAAGCTCCAAGGCGGCGTGGCGCTGGCTGCCGCCGGCCTTTTTGAGGGCGTCGACGATCAGCTCACGCTCCTTGTTGGCGATGATCTCTGTCAGCGAGGGGGTGGCGACGACCTGGGTGCGGTCGATCATCTGGAGCGACGGGGGCAGGTGCTCGCTGCGAATCACATCGTCCGTGCACAGCAGGACCGCCCGCTCGATGCAGTTCTCCAACTCGCGAATATTGCCCGGCCAATGGTAATGCGTCAGCATGTCGATCGCGGGCGTCGAGATCCGCAGGATGTGCTTGCCGTTCTCGGCCGCGAACCGCTCGAGGAAGTGGTCGGCCAACAACATGATGTCGTCCTTGCGCTCGCGCAGCGGCGGCAGATAGATCGGAAAGACATTGATCCGATAGTAAAGGTCCTCGCGAAACAGGTCTTCGGTGATCAGCTCTTCGAGATTCTTGTGTGTGGCCACGATGATGCGGACATTGGCCTTGATCGTCTCGATGCCGCCGACGCGCTCGAACTCGCGGAACTGAATGACGCGCAGAAGCTTGACCTGGAGGCTGGGCGGGAAATCGCCGATCTCGTCGAGGAAGATCGTCCCGCCGTTGGCCCTCTCGAAGCGGCCGAGCTTGCGTTCGACCGCGCCGGTAAAGGCGCCTTTCTCGTGCCCGAACAGCTCGCTCTCGAGCAGGGTCTCGGGCATGGCGGTGCAGTTGACCTTGATGAAGGGCTTGTCGGCGCGGAGACTGCTGTAGTGAACGGCGTGGGCGACGAGGTCCTTGCCGGTTCCGCTCTCGCCACGGATCAGCACGGTGGCGGAGCTCTCCGCCACTTGCTCGATCAGGCGGTAGACCTCCTGCATGGCGTTGCTGGTCCCGACCATGTTGCGCAGGTCAAACCGCGTCTTGAGTTCGCGCCGCAGCCGCACGTTCTCGTCCCGCAGCAACTTCCGCTCCGACTCGACCAGCTTGTTGAGTTTGATCGCCTGGGCCACCATTGCCGCGAGGATGTTCAGCAACCGCACGTTGGCTTCGAAGCTGTCCGTTCGCTGGGCCTGCCGGTCCACGCTCAGGGCGCCCACCGTCCGGCCGTCGAGCTTGATCGGCACACAGAAGAACGCCGTACGCGTGCCATCCGCCGGCTTTCGCGCCTGCGTCTTGCCGAGGAATCGCGGGTCTTTGGAGATGTCGGCGACGACGATCTCCTCGCCGGTTTGCACAACTCGCCCGGTGATGCCCTCTCCAACCTTGTAGCTGCCGAGGCTTTTGGACTTCTCGCTGAGCCCGTGCGCGACGCGGATCGTCAGCGTCTCGGTCTGCGGATCCAGCAGGGTGATCGTCCCCCGCCGCAGCTTCAGGTGCGTGTCGAGCGATTTCAGGATGCTCTTGAGCGTTTCCTCAAGGTCCAACGACTCGGCAAACGCCTTCGCCACATCGCTCAGGAGCCGTACTTCCGCCGATTGCTTTGCCTTCATGCCGGCCATGCCTTTCGTCCATTCCAGAAACGGCCCACAAAATTGTAGGCCAAGAGGAGGAATGTACAATTTTGTGCGTCCGTGTGCAAGTGAAATCTGACTCCGAAGGCCAACCGGGAGACGTCGCCGGACGAGCACATTTGAAGATACCGGTCCGTTCCAGTCAAGTATTCCGGGACGTTGTCCGATATAGACTCTCAGGTGGAAACCCATGTAGGCGCTAGTCATCCTTCGCCGGGACACCGCAGATCAGGAACGACGCCGATGAATGCATGGAGGAAGGCAGCTCAGGCAATCCGATACCGGCTCACGCTGCAGAAGCTGACCGAACGGATCCTGCCCAAGCTCGGAATCCAGATTCAATGCTACTACTGGATACAGGAAGGTCTGAACAACAGCAAGCCACCAGGTCTGCCTCCCGACCTCGACGGCTGCACCTTCAGCGCCTTCGGGCCCGACGAGATACGAACCTTTGTGACCCTGGTCCCCTGGCGGTCGGAGACCGAGCTGCTCCGGCGGCTCAATGAGGGAAAACGCTGTTTTGGCTTGAAGCATCATGGACAGATTGCCGGGATCGTGTGGTGCAACTTCGCCGAGTGCACCTATCCATGGCATCGCGTCCCCTTGCGAGAGAACGAGGTCTACGTGTTCG
Organism: uncultured Pirellulales bacterium; assembly: GCA_964575615.1. Lineage (GTDB taxonomy): Bacteria > Planctomycetota > Phycisphaerae > Sedimentisphaerales > Anaerobacaceae > Anaerobaca. The sequence continues at coordinate 34,069 of CAZNSM010000034.1, forward strand.
ATCAGTTCACGCTCGATGCGTTTCGGGGAAAAAACGTCGCGTCCTGCCTGCTGTGTCAGACCTACCACGCCCTTCGAGGTATGGGGCGAGACACCTTCTACAGTGTGGTCGATCGGTTCAACTTGTCTTCCGTCCGGGTCAGACGGAAGGTCAATGCCCGATTCCTCGAGCTGGCCGTCGGCATTGACCTGTTCGGCAAGATCCGCCGGCACTATGTCCTCAGGGAATATCCAACCTGATACCCCGTCTGCATCAACCGTATCCGCACGCACAGGCAGTGCATCGAAGCGGACGACATGGAGATTTCTGAGAGTCTGCCAATGGACCTATGGGATAAGGTGGGCCGGGCGATCCGATACCGGCTCGTGCTGCAAAAGCTGACGGAGCGGGTCCTGCCCCGGCTCGGGGTCCGGATCGAGTTTTACTACTGGACGCAGGAAGGTTTGGTCGAAGACTCGACGCAGGGCTGCGACTCGGACGCCGAGGGCTGCACCTTCGGCCCTATCGGCCCCGACGAGATCCGGACCATCGTGGCCCTGGTCCCCTGGCGGTCGGAAGCCGAGTTGCTCCGGCGGCTCGACGAAGGGAAGCTCTGTTTCGGTGTCAAACACCACGGACAGATCGCGGCATTCGTCTGGTGCAATCTCGCCGAGTGCACCTATGCGTGGCACCGAGTTCCCCTGCGTGAAAACGAGGTCTACCTGTTCGACCAGTTCACACTGGACACCTTCCGAGGGATGAATATCGCACCCTACCTGCGGCACCGCACCTACGCGGCCCTGCGCCGGATGGGGCGGGACACATTCTACAGCGTCACCCATCGCTTCAACTCCTCCGCCGTCCGGTTCAAACAGAAGCTCGGCGCCCGGTTTCTCTGGCTGGCCGTCGGCATCAACCTGTTCGGTAAGGTCCGTTGGCACGCCGT
>CAZNSM010000035.1:0-34308 GCA_964575615.1 uncultured Pirellulales bacterium
GGTCGTCCGGCTCGGCATGTGCATGTCCGTGTTCGTGTCTATGTGCCATAGGTCCTCAGAAAGAAACGGAGTGAACGGTCGGTCCTGCACCGATCACTAAGGCGCTTTGGGCAAAGGCATTTCCCGCAGGTATCGGAACGGTTCGGCGTCGGCCGGAATGACAATGGTTGCTCGTTCCTTCAAGGTCGTCAGCAAGGCTTCAAGATTTCGCAGAAACATCGCCAGTTCCGGCGACTCCTGCAGCATCTTGTAATACTGAGCCGCCTCGGCATCGCCCTGGCCGCGGATGGCCTTGGCCCGCCCTTCCGCCGCCGCCAGCAGCGCCGTCTTCTTGGCATCGGCATCGGTTCGAATCGTCGTCGCTTCCGCGTTGCCCTGCGCAATGGTCAACTCGGTCCGTCGCCGGCGTTCGGCACGCATCCGCTCGAAGACCTCCTTCGTGACGTCTTCGCTGATCTTGAGCTGCTTGATCCCGACCGTCTTGATCTCGATTCCGTAATCGTTTCGCGCAGGTTCCTGAAGATCTTTGAGCATCTCCGCCTGGATATGGGCGAGCCTGATCTTCTGCGGATCGCTGTTGACGAACTCGCTGAACGTGTACTGCCCGATCACCCGATTCTGCGCGTTGCTGAGCCGGTAGCGAATGGCATCGTTGGCATCGGCGATGGTACCGACGGCGTTGAGAAACTTGAGCGGCTCGGCCACCCGCCAGACGACATAGCTGGTCACGATGATGGGCACCGCGCCCCGCGTCGTGGTCTCCGTCGGCGGCGCATCCAAGACCCGCATGCGCGCATCAAACCGGTGGACGCGTTCGATGGGCGTGGGCCACTTGAGGTAGAGGCCGGGCCTGGTGATTTCGCGGTCCTCCAGCGGCTTGCCGAACCGCGTGATGAAGGCCGACTCCGTCTCGCGGACCTGAAACAAGACCAGGTACAGCACCAGGACGGCGAAGATGACGGCAATCAGGGTCGGAATGGCGATCTTCTTCTTCATTATCGAATGGTCTCCTCTACGCCGGTCATGTCCAACAGATTGGTCGGCGGCCGGTCCTGAAGGTCCATGATGATGACCTGCCGGTCGTTCGGATCGACAGCCACCACGTATTTTCGTATGCCCGGCAGCGTTTCCTCCAACACCGCCAGACGCTGCTCCTGCATGTAGATGTCCGGGGCCGCTTCGTAAGCCGCAAGCTGGCCGGCAAACCGCTCGCCCGTCGACCGGGCCAGCGTTGCCTTCTCGTAGGCATAGCTCTGCGCTTCGCGGAGGGTTCTGAAGATGTCCCCTTTGGCCTGCGCCAGCGCCTCGTCGAACTGCTTGCCCAGCCGCTCGATGTCTCCGGCGCGTCCCTCCGCCTGGGCCGTCTGATACTGCGCCGCCAGGTCGGCCAGTTCGTAGGCCTTCTGCACCGAGCCGATCAGCGTTCCCAAGACTCCGTTTCGCTCTGCCTCGGCGTTAAGGACGAGGGCGTACTTCTTCTGAACCGCGCCGATAACCGCCTGATAGTCCGGCGCCACCTCGGGCGGTGGATGGATGCCCTGCACGCCCAGGAAGACCACCTCGATGCCCAGCCCCTGGTCGTCGGCGGCCTTTTGGATTCTCTCGGTCAGGATCTGCTTGGCCCGGGTCCGGCCGGCGCCGAGGAGACTCTCGGTGGCCGCGTGGCCCGACGGGTCGATGTCAACCTCGATCCCGGCGCTGGCCGCGAACTCGGTCAGCTCGCGGTAGGCAATGTCCTCCAGCAGCCGGGCCGGGTTGCTGTGGCCGTAGATATATGCATAAAGGTCTTTGATGCGGTACTGGATCGGGATGTTCGCCTTCACCAGGCTGACCGGTACGGCGCCCTCGCCCAGCGGCTCGCCGGTCTGTTCGCTGGCGACCAGGAAGCTGAACTCGCTCTCGTAATGGCTCTGTCCCCACAGAAGCGAAGGTTCCGTCAGCACTCGGCCCGTCTTCGGGTCGGTCTTGGGAACGTAGCCGACGTGGAGTTCCAGAATCTGCTTGGTGGGATACTTGTAAGCGATGTCGATCGGCCAGGGCAGCTTGAAGTGGAGTCCCGGCTTGAAATCCCGAACTTGTCCGTCGCCGGTCAGCGGATCGCCAAACCGCTCCACGATCGCCTCCTCGTTGGGCAGCACCACGACGATGCAACTGGCCAGATACAAGGTCAGTGCCGAAAAGAGGATCAGAGGCACGACCGCCTTCTCCAGGAGCTTATAGAACCAGGTCTGGGAAACCTGGAAGCCGAACTGGTAGTCGATGGCGGCCGCCAGACTGCGGAAGACGCCCCCAGGCTCGTTGATGATGCCGAGCAGGCGGCTGTCGAACGCCGCCCGGCTGTACTGGCCTTTCAGCCGTGGCCGGTAGATGTCCAGCACCGTGTTCAGGGCCGTCTCGGCGCCCAGCAGGATCAGCAGGACCGGCACCACATACCCAACAATGAGCAGGGGAACACGGAAGTGGAAATGCGTCCCGGCCAAGCACAAGGCCAGGGCGAAGCACACGACTGCGACACCGAGCAGGTAGCTGCCGCCCGCTCGCAGAGGCTTCCACGCCGGCTCGGCGGACATCCCTGTGGCATAGCGCGACAGCAGAAAACTGACGAACGCCACCGCTGTCATCAGGATGGCACAAACCAGCGGCTGCTGCGTCGTCGATGGGGCCCGGCCAAGACTGCGAAGCAGATAAAGACCCAACGCAATCTCATAGGCCGCGATGAGAACGCCGAAGACGGGAATGAACCATCTCTCCAGCAGGTCGAGCCGGCGCTGGGCGGCCGCGAACAACGTGGCCCGCTCCCCCTTGCCCTCGAACAGGGCCGAGCCGCTCTTGTCCTGGGCCAGTTGCGTCATGTCCAGACGCTCTTGCTCGGCCAGACCCCGCTGGTGAAACTGGATGGCCAGGACCAGCCAGATCAGCGCCGCGCCGAGGAGTTGCCAGGCCACGGCCGAGACCGCGAAGTACCCGCTCCAGCGACCCAGAAAGAAAGTGATGCCAAAGAAGATCAGGCTTAAGACCAGGCAAGCCCAGGCCACGTGTTCGGGACGTTTGGACGATGCTGTCATGTTGCGCTTCGGCTCCCGACGGCGAACAAAAATCCGCTGTTCCAGTATCTACTCATCGAAGACCTTCGCCCTTTACAAACAAGAGGCTGGGTACTATAACGCGGAATCTCAGTGTCGTGTAGTGACAATCACGAAAAAATGTGCTCCAACTTGCCGGCCGCCGAAACGACATGAACGGAGGCTTGAAAACGTCGGGACCACACATGCTCAATAAGCTCGCTGCCATCGCTCGGAACACGTTCGTCGAAACCATTCGCCAGCCGGTGTACGCCGTCATCATTGCCGTCGCCCTTCTGTTGTTCCTGCTGAGCCCGTCCCTGTCGATGTATACCATGGACGACGACAACAAGCTCTTGCGCGAGATAGGTTTGTCTACGCTGTTCCTGGCCAGCTTGTTCGTGGCAATCTTCTCCGCCTCGGGCGCGGTGGCGGTCGAGCTGGAAAACAAGACGATCCTGACCGTGCTGACCAAGCCGGTCCAGCGTCCCCTGTTCGTGGCGGCCAAGTTCCTCGGCGTGGTCGGGGCGGTCGGCGTCGCGCACTACGTCTGCACCATCGCCCTGCTCATGTCGATCCGGCACGGGGTGCTCGAAACCGCCAGAGATACGCACGACTGGACCGTCGTCGGCGCCGCGGCGGTCATTGCGGTGACCACCATCCTGCTGAGCACCTTCTTCAATTATGCGTATGACTGGAAGTTCACCTCGACGGCCGTCATCGTCCTGGCCATACTCGCCACGTTCGGCATGGTCTTCCTCGCGTTCATCGATCGCGACTGGCAGTTCAACCCGGCCAAGAACGGGATCAACGCGCTGGACGTCTACGGCTCAATCCTGCTGTTTCTGGCAGCCGTCATCATCGCCGCTTTGGCCGTGGCGATCTCGTCCCGCTTCAACACGGTGGTGACCCTCTCGGCGTGCGTCGGCCTGTTCCTTCTGGGACTGACCAGCGATTACGTCTTCGGCCGCTTCGCCGCTACCCATCTGTGGGCCAGAATCGGTCGCTTCCTCGTGCCCAACCTCCAGGTCTTCTGGATCAGCGACGCGATCTACGAGGGCAGCGCCGTCCCGGTCAAGTACATCCTCGTCGGCGGCCTGTACGCTCTATGCTACGCCACCGGCATCCTCGCCCTGGCCGTGGCGCTGTTCCAGAGACGCCAGGTCGGCTGAAAAGAACGACCGCCCTCACGACCCATTGGCCAGCGATCTGGCCACGGCGATTTCGTCACATTCCTGCTGTTTCGGACACCGCGCGCAATCGCTCCAGACCTTCATCGGAAGGTCCTCTTTGGGTACGACGGCGAACCCGATGCGCTCGAAGAACCGCGGCTCCAGCGTCAACGCGAAAACGCGAGGCACGCCGAGGTCCCTGGCCTGCTCGACCGCGGCCTCGACCAAGGCCCGTCCGAGCCCCTGGCCCTTGTGGGCCGGCGCCACCGCCAATGACTTGATCTCCGCCAGGTCCGACCAGATGATCTCCAGAGCGCAGCAGCCGACCACCGCATCATCCTGCTCCGCCACCAGGAACATCTGGAGGTTCTCGTAGATCTCCGCCAGCGAGCGAAAGAGCATCTTGTCGTGCTCGGCGTAACAGTTGATCAGGGCAGAGATCGCCCGGGCATCCGGAATCTTCGCGTTTCGTACGTTCATATGGCCGCGCAGTATACCGACCGTGCGGTTTTCCTGCAACGGCGATTCCGCGATGCCCGACCGTACGCAAAAAACCGAAAAAAGGACTGGCAAAAGCATTCGAGGCTACTACAATAGCGCGGATTTGGGGCCGGATGGCGTTAGTGGAATGAAATTCGTACTGATTGACAAGATCGTGTCGTTGGAGACGGGGCGCCGTCTTCGTGCGGTCAAGAATGTGTCGCTGGCGGAAGAGTATCTGGCCGATCACTTTCCCACGTTTCCTGTCTTGCCCGGCGTGTTGTTGCTGGAAGGGCTGGTGGAGTCGGCCGGCTGGCTCGTGCGGACGAAGGAAGACTTCGCCCACAGCATGGTGTTGCTGAAACTGGCGCGCAACGTCAAGTACAAGAGCTTCCTGGCTCCCGGCTCCCAGGTGGTGTACACCGTAGAAGCCAGGACCATCGAGGAACGCGTCAGCAGCTTCACCGGCTCCGGCACGGTCGACGGCATGACGATCCTGGAGGCCCGATTCGGTCTGAGGCACTTCAACCTGGCCGAGCGGAATCCCGCGTGGGCCGCGGTCGACGCCCAGATCAAGGAAGAGATGAAGAATCGATACAGGCTGCTGTCTGTGCAGAACTGAACCACGCGTGTAACGAAACGGATTTTGACAGGTTTGCAGGACCGGAGGTACCAGAAGCCATGACCATGAGTCGCGACGAGATTTTTCAGAAGGTCCAGGAGGTGTTGGTCGATGCCTTGGGGGCGGACGAGGAGGAAGTGACTGCCGATGCCACGCTCATGGGGGATCTCGGCGCCGAGAGCATCGATTTCCTGGATATCGTGTTTCGCCTGGAGAAGGCGTTTGGGATCAAGGTGCCGCGAGAGGAGCTGTTTCCCGCGGAGAGCCTGCTGAACAATCCCGAACTCGTCAGCAACGGCAAACTGACGGCCCAGGGCCTGGCAGAGCTGCGCGCCAGCGTACCTCACACGGATCTGACCGAGTTCGAGAAGAACCCGGACATCAACAAGCTGGCCAATCTGTTCACCGTCAATGCCATCGTCAATTACATCGACGGCAAGATCAACGGCGCCTGAGCCGCAGGCGTTTGTGGCACAAGGGACCGCCGGCAGGATCGTCCCGGCGTGTCCTGCGGTCACGGCGGGTGTAGGTCGCGCATGCGTTGGATCTGGATCGACAAATTTCTGGAGTTTGAGAGTGGTCGTCGTGCCGTCGCGGTCAAGAACGTGACGCTGGCCGAGGAACATCTGCACGACCATTTTCCGGGTTTTCCGATCATGCCGGAATGCCTGATGATCGAAGCGATGGCGCAGACCGCCGGAATCCTCGTCGGCCAGGCGAACGATTTTCGCGAGAAGGTCGTCCTGGCCAAGATCAGCAAGGTCGTCTTCCACGATTTCGTCCGGCCGGGCGACAGCCTGCGGATCGAGGCACAGATCGGCTCGCTGGCGCCGGAAGCCGCCGGCACCACCGGCCGGATCCTGCGCGACGCGCAGCTCATCGCGGAGATCGACCTGATGTTCAGCCACATCGACCAGAACCTGGCGGGCAAGAAATTCCCCGAGGAGAACTTCGTCTTCACCGGGTTGTTCACATCCCTGTTGCGTGACATCGTCTCGGAGGCGGCCGGCCGGGCCGCCCTGCCAGCGGAGTCCAGTTGATGGAATCGGATCGTGTAGTTGTGACGGGGTTAGGGGCCGTCAGCCCTCTGGGACTCAGCGCCGATCAGATGTGGGCCGGGCTTTGCGAGGGACGCTGCGGCATCGGCCGCATCAAGGCGTTCGATCCTGCGGGCCTGCTCTGTGAACTGGCCGGCGAGGTCCCCCCATACAGCATCCATGACTACGTTCCACGCAAATACCGCAAGAGCTGCAAGCTGATGTGTCGGGACATCGAACTGGCGGTCATCGCGGCCCACCAGGCCGTGGCCGCCAGCGGTCTGGTCACCAAGGGAATCGATCCGGATCACGTCAGCATCGACCCGACCCGCATGGGTGTCAATATGGGGGCGGGCATCATCAGTTGCGACATGGTGGAGCTGGCGCCGGCCGTAGCCGTCAGCACCACCGACGGCCGCTTCGACATACGCAAATGGGGCCGGGTCGGCCTCGAGCACGTCACACCGTTGTGGCTGCTGAAATATCTGCCGAACATGCTGGCCTGCCACATCGGCATCATCCATGACTGTCAGGGCCCCAGCAACACGATCACCTGTGCGGAGGCGTCCGCCCATCTGGCAATCGCGGAGGCGGCCCAGGTCATCGCGCGCGGCGACGCCGACATCGCTCTGGCAGGCGCCGCCGAAGCGAAGGTCAATCCGGTCATGATGGTCCGGCAGATTCTGCTCGAACGAACGAACAACACCAGCAACGATCGCCCCGCGGAAGCCTGCCGGCCCTTCGATGCAGACGCGCACGGGTCGGTCTTCGGCGAGGCCGGCGGCGTGCTCGTGCTCGAAAGCCTCTCTCATGCCCAGCGGCGCGGCGCCACAATTCTGGCCGAAGTCGCAGGAATCGGGCACAGTCACTGTATCGATCCGGCCTACGCCCGGCTCGAACCGGACGGCGAGGCGGTCCGCATCGCCATCACGAAGGCGCTCGACGACGCAGACCTCGACGCCCGGCAGGTCGATCTGCTCATCCCGCACGGAACGGGGCTGCCGCAGGACGACCTGGCCGAGGCGAAGGGAATTGCCGCCGCCCTTGGTGATGCCGTCGGCCAGGTGACCGTCTGGCCGACCAAGAGCATGTTGAGCACGACAGGCGCCGCCTCGGGCGCGTTGGACGCCATCGCCGCCGTACAGGCCATCGGGGCGTCCACGATCCCGCCGGCCCGGAACTTCACCAGGCCGCTCGACGGCTGTCATCTGCGCATCTCGACCGAGCCGGTCCGGCGTCGCATCAACCATGCGATCTGCTGCAGCTACACGCATGGCGGCCAGACCGCCGCCCTCGTGTTCAAACGCTGCGACGAGGGGGCTGCACGCTGATATGAAGACGCCCAAAAGCCACGAACGCATCGTTCTGACCGGAATGGGGATCGTCTCTCCTCTAGGCCATGACGTCGAAAGCGTCTGGAAGGCCATCCTGGCCGGCCGCAGCGGCACCGCCCGCACGACGATCTTCGACGCCTCCACGTTTCCGACCACCTTCAGCGCAGAGGTGAAAGACTACGATTTCCGGCGCTGCGTTCAGCATCCCTCTCGACACGACCAGTGCAGCCGCAGCTCGGGTTTCGTCATTGGGGCCACGGTGCAGGCCTGCCGCCAGGCCGGGATAGACGTCGAATCGCCGGCCCCTGCCGACCGTATCGATCGCACGAGAATGGGCATCTACCTCGGCGCCGGAGAAGGCTCGCTCGACAACGAGGCGTTCTTCACCGGCATCCTCGCCGCCTGGAACGCCGAACGCAATGAGTTCGCCTGGCCCCATGCGAACCGCATCGTACGAGAACAGATGCAGGCCGCCCACGAACTCGAGCAGGAGCCGAATATGGCGGTGGCGCACATCGCCCGACTGACCGGCGCCAGGGGACCGGCCCGCAGTTGCCTGACCGCCTGTGCCGCCAGCACCCAGGCGGTGGGCGAGGCCATGATGCTGATCCGGCGGGGCCAGGCCGACATCATGATCGCCGGGGGCGCCCACTCGATGATTCATGTCCTGGGCCTGACCGGTTTCAACCGGCTCACCGCTCTCTCGACACGGAACGACAGCCCGGAAACCGCTTCCCGCCCCTTCTGTGCCAGCCGCGACGGCTTCGTCCTCGGGGAAGGCGCGGCGATCGTCATTCTCGAATCGCTGACCTCTGCCCGCAGGCGAGGCGCGACGATCCTGGCGGAGTTGATCGGCTACGGTAGCAGCTCGGACGCCTATCGCGTCACCGACATGCACGACGAGGGACGCGGCGCCGTCCAGGCGATGCGGGCGGCGCTGGCGGACGCCGGACTGACCTATCGCGACATCGACTACATCAACACCCACGGCACGAGCACCCAGGAGAACGATGCCGTCGAGACGCTGGCTATCAAGACCGTGTTCCAGGAGCGGGCCAAACAGGTCCCGGCCAGCAGCGTCAAGAGCATGCTCGGCCACCTGATCGCCGCCGCCGGCGCCGCCGAGCTGATCACCTGCGTGCTGGCCATTCGGGACGCCATCGTCCCGCCGACCATCAACCTGAACGACCCCGATCCCGAGCTCGATCTCGACTACGTGCCGAACGCGGCCCGCAAGATGCCGCTTCACATCGTCATGAACGAGTCCTTCGGATTCGGCGGCCAGAACAACGTGGTCATTCTCAAACAGTACTCGGAGGCCCGGGAGAAACCGCTTTGATGCGCTCCGTCTGTCCCAAGGGACCGGCGTTCTCCGCCAGGAGAGACTATGATCGACATTAGAGAACTGCGAGACCATCCCGATGTCTACATCCAGGCGGCCACAAACAAACGCATCCCCGCCGACATTGCGAAACTGCTGGAGCTCGACCAGCGTCTGAAGGACGTCAAGGCCCGGCTCCAGGACATCGCCACAGAGAAGAACCGGATCGGCAAGTCCGTGCCCAAGCTGAGCGGCGCCGAGAAAGAGGCGGCCCTGCGCGAGTTGTCGCGTCTGAAGCAGGAGGAAGAGGACGATCAGAATCAGGTCAAGCAGTGGCAGCCGCAGTTCGACGCGCTGATGCTCCAGGTTCCCCAGCCGGCCGATGCCGAGGTCCCCGTGGGCAAGGACGACACCGAGAACGTCGAGCTGCGCCGCGAAGGCGAGGTTCCCCAGTTCGATTTCGAGGTGAAAGACCACGTCGAACTCGGAGTCGCGTTGAACATGATCGACATCGAACGCGGCGTGAAGCTGGCGGGCACGCGGAACTACTTCCTCAAGGGCGACGGCGCGCTGCTGCACTGGGCGGTCTTGCGCTTCGCGATCGACTTCATGGTCGAGCGCGGTTATGTCCCGATGTCCGTGCCCCTGCTGATGCGCGACGAGGCCATGCAGGGGACCGGCTACTATCCGGGCGCCGAAGAGCAGACCTACCGGATGGAGAAGGACGAGCTGAGCCTGGTCGGCACGGCGGAAGTGCCGCTGACCGCCTACCGCATGGGCGAGATCCTCCAGGATGAGGAGCTGCCGCTGAAGTTCGTGGCGCTGTCGAGCTGTTTTCGCCGCGAGGCCGGCGCCGCTGGCAAAGACACCTACGGCCTCTACCGCATCCACCAGTTCGACAAGGTCGAACAGGTCGTCATCTGCCGCAACAGCGCCGAGGAAAGCGCCAGGTTCCACGAGGAGATTCTGGCCAATTCCGAAGGGGTGATGAAGGCCCTCGGACTGCCCTACCGCGTCGTCGTGGTGTGCACGGGCGACCTCGGCCGGGGCCAGGCCAAGAAATACGACATCGAAGCCTGGATGCCCTCGCGAGGCAACTACTGCGAAACGCACAGCGCCAGCAAGTTCTACGATTTCCAGGCGCGCCGCATGAACCTGCGGTACAAGGACGCCCAGACGAAGAAGAACCTCTTCTGCCATACGCTGAACAACACCGTGATCGCCTCGCCGCGCGTGCTGATTCCACTGATGGAGCTGTACCAGAACGCCGACGGATCGATCACGATCCCCCAGGTGCTGCGTCCTTATATGGGCGGCAGAGAGAGGATTGCCGCACAAAGCTGACCGTCGGCCGGCGCGCAGCAGAAAAGGCGGCGCACAGGTTCAACGAACCTGCGGCCGCCTGGATCGCATGACATTTCTTGGCTACTTCTTCTTCGGAGCCTTTTCCTCCAGCTCCCGCCGTGTTGCTTCCAACTGGCTCGTCAGTTCATCCAGTCGTCGGCGGCTGCCGTCGATCTCGTTTCTGGCTTTCTCCGAGATGTCCTCGACCGCCTCGTCCATCACGAACGGAGTGACGAACACGATCAGCTCGCTGTTGGACTGAACGACGTCGTTGTGCTGAAACAGCCCGCCCAGCAGCGGCAGGTCGCCGAGCAGCGGCAGCTTGCGTTTGACGGACGTGTCCTTCTCAAACAACATCCCGCCGAGCATGATCGTCTCGCCGTCCTGAACCACCATGTTCGTCTTGCTCTCCACTTTGCTGCGCACCGGCTGGTTGTTGATCACCTCGGTGGTCAACTGAGACAGGTCGACGCGGATCTCCATGTCGACGCGCCGTTCCGGCGTGATGCTCGGACGGACCTGCATCGTCATACCGACGTTCTTGAACTCCACGTTCTGCGTCACCCCCACGTTGGCCGAGCTCGTCGAGCCGGCCAGGAAGGCCACCTCCTGGCCCTTGAAGAACATCGCCTCTTCGTTGTCCTCCGTCCACAGCGTCTGCTGGTTGAGGATTTTGGCGTGCGTCGTCTTGATCAGGAAATCGATCAACGCGTAGACCGCCGAGGTCCCGCCCACGATGGTGCCGGTTCCTTCGGCGCCGAGGGGCGTGTCGCTGGCCACCGCGGAGCCGCGCGTCGCCAGATTCGTGAGCTGGCCCAACGCGGTCACCGCGTTTTCCCCGAGACTGCTGAAGGCGTTCGGGTTGGTCGCCAGTTGGACGCCTAGAGACGTCATGCTCCCGTGCTCGACTTCGACCACGATCGCCTTGACAAGTAGTTGCTTGCCCGGGGTGTCCAGTTGCTTGATCGTCTCTTCGAGGCTGTTCTGAAACTCCGGGGCCGCGAGGACCAGAACCGATTTGCTGCGCGGATCGGGGATGAAGCGAACCTTGCCGATCACGTTGCTGATCGGTTCCTCGTCGGTGCGCTGTCGGGCCCCGGCGGACCACCAGGGCGTGTACTCGTCGCTGCTGCCCGCGTCCCTCTGGTTGTTGTTGCCGGCGCTGGGACCGCCGCCCTGATTGCCCCCTCGGGAGCCGTCCATCGAGTACTCGGAAAGGCCGGTCATCTGCCGGCGGATGCGGGCGGTCGTGCCGGGCTCGTTGAACATGGCATTGAGACGCTCCGCGAGGTCCTCGGGGTCGGCGTACTGCAACGGGACCACATTGGGGATCTCCGCCATTTCCTGCCGATCGAGGTCGTAGATTAACTGCTCGATCACGTCGTAGGCCTGCGGAATCTTGCTGATCACGATGATCTTCTTCGTTCCGGGCACGTCCTCGAAGGTGAGCTGGCCGTATAGCGGACCGACGATCTTCTTGCGTTCGTTGCCGGAACTGCCATAGAGGATCAGGCGGATCAGGTTGGAGCCGGTGCTCTCCTGGTCCGCGGAGAACAGCTTGGCCAGCAACTGGGTCATCTGAACGGGGTCGGAGTTTCGCAGTTCGATGATCCGCGGCTTGACCGCATCCACGTCCAGCGGCACGTCCCATTCCTCGATCTGCTTCTCGATCTTCCGCATGTTCTCCGGCGAGGCGATCACCGTGACCTGGCCCATCGTCGGAAACGCGATCACCTTGACCGTGTCGGAGTCCGGCCCCTGGCTGCCGCGACCGTAGCGATAGTAGTAGTACGAATCGTACTCCGGGATTTGGTCGCCATAGAGGTTGTCGAGGTTCTCCTTGATCTGCTCGGGATCGGCGAACTTGAGGTCGAACTTCTTGGTCTCGAATGTCCCGGCGGGGACATCGATCTCGGCAATCAGTTTCTTGACCATGTCGCGCAGATCGGCCCGGCCGAAGATCATGATCTGCTTCGATCGCTCCAGCGGCCGGATCAGAATGCTGGGGGCCAGTTGCGTGCCCGGCATGTCGCGCAGCGCCTCCTCGATCCGGCTGGCCACTTCCCGCGTGTCCGCGTAGGCGATGGCCACCGTCTCGTATTCCGAGGCGACCGGTTCTTCGCGATCGAGCTTCTGGATCCACTCGCCGATCTGTCGGACGTCCTCGGCCGAGCCTCGCGCGATGATCCACTTGGCCTTCGGCACGGGAATCAGCACGATCGGCACATCCCCGGCTCCGATCACGACGGAGGTGGCCGTCGTGCTCGCAGCGCCCGGCGCGCCCGGGCGGCTCGGCGTCTGCGACGGCCTCCGGTTGCTGTAGGCGTTTCGGCTGGGCGAACCACCCCGGCGGCCGCCTGTCGGAGCCTCCCCGAGAAGCATTCGCAGCAACTGGACGATCTCCGCCGGATCGCCATACTTGATCTCGAAAAACTGCTCCACAGCCCGGCCCGCCTCCGGCACATCGAACTGATCGATGATGTGCCCGATGGACATGAGGTTTCCGACCGTGTCGATCACCAGCAGCATCCCGGTGGTTTCGTCGACGCTGACATGGCCGTATTGTCCGACCAGCGGCTGGATGATTTCGCCCATCTGCGCGGGAGGATAGTTGCTCAGCCGGAAGAACTTGCGCACGATCTGGTCCCGGTTCTCAATCATGGCCAGCGGCTCGTCCGGCCCGACCGTCGGGACCACCCCCAGCTTGGCGTCGGCGATCGGCTTGAGAAAGAGCATGTCGTCGATCTCTTCGACCACGAAGCCCTTCATGCGCAGCGCGCTGTAGATCGTCGAGAGGGCCTTGGCCCGCGGCAGCTTGTCCGGCGCGTAGATCGTGATCTTCTGCTTCATCGCGTCGTCGTGCGGAATCACGGTTTTGCCCGTCCACTCGGCGATCTTGTCGATGATCTTCTTCATCTCGACGTCTTTGAGGTTGACCGCCTCCATGGGCTCGCCGGACTCGGACACCGCGTTCGGTTCAGAGACGTCGGCCCGGCCCCTCCTGCCCCGTGGGGAACGCCCCTCAGCGCGGTTCGGATCGAGCGCCTGGCCTTCCGGCCCGTCCGCATTCGGCTCGTTGGCATCTTCGACCTGATTCGGGTCGGCCGGCGCATTAGGCTCTGCCTCGGCCGGCGGCTCGTTGGGAGCGGGACTGGCCGCACGAGGCGATGCGGCTTCCACCGTCCGCGCCAGCGTCGGCACGCCCGACTTGGGGACCGAGAAACCCACGCGCCAGACGATGACCCCGGCTGCCGCAAACACGATCACCCACAAGAGTATCTTGGACCGTTCCACGTTCTTCTCCTCGTATCAATCGGTTGGTTTCTCGTTCGCCTCTCAGTTGGGATCGACGGCGTTCGGCTCCGGCGCATTCACGTCGTTGGGCGAGGCGATGCGAGGTCGGACGGATCGACGCCGTCCCGACATCGCGGCCCGGACGGCGGCTCTCTCTTCCTCGGACATCTGTGGCCATTTCTGCCGCAGCTCCTCCAATTCCTCCGGCGACAGATGCGGCAGTCGTTCCGGCCTCTGGCTCGCTGTGCGTAGCTGAGCGCGCAGGGCCTCGCGCCGTTCCTGCTTCTGCTGCTCCGTCAGTGCGCCGACCTCGGCAAGCTCCTCGGCTTTCTTCTGCTTGGCTGCCGCCAACTGCTCGGGGGTCGGCGCCGGCTTGCTTTGTGCGCTGCGCCGTCCGGGAACCAGCTTCTCCAGATTGGCGATCTCGTTGGGTTCGGCTGCGACCGGCGGCGCCGGTTCGCTCGTGCCCGTGCGGGCCTGCCGGATCAGCAGACCCAGCCCGTAGGCCGCGCCAAGCACGATGGCGACGCAGACGAGAGAGACGACAATGTTGCCCTGTTTCATATCCCTGATCCTTCTTCTGCGGATGTCACTTTCCTGTCCGGCCTGCCGGCGGCCCGTTACATGTCCCCTCTTTCCATGGCCTGGACAGCCTGCTGCTTCTGTTCCGCGGGCATGCTATTCCATTGTTCTTTGGCCTCGGCCTTCTCCTCGTCGGACAGGCTGTTCCACTTCTCAAGGAACTTGCCTCTCAGAGCGTCCGGCACCTTCACCCCCATCCAGGCCAGCGGGTCGTCGTCGGCCGTGGTGGGAGCGGCGGTGACCTGCACCGCCTCGGCCTTGACTTCGGGTCGGGGCGGCCTCGACTCGCGCATCCTCGCCCGTACAGCTTCCGGCGGCCCGGGAGGACCCGAAGGTCTGTCACCGTTGGTCTCGAACGGCGAGAACGTCTTCTTCTGGCCGTTCCATTCCACCGTAACCTGTGTCGGCTCGATGGCGATGATCGTGGCATCGCCCACCTTCTGGCCCACCTTGTACAGTTTGTCTCCGATCAGAACCTCGGCGCCAAGGATGCCGTCGATCTGTTTGACCGGATGCTCCTTCGGCGGTTCCTTGCTGAAGAGGTTCTTCTTCTTCAGCGCCTCGGCCGCCTCGCGGGCCTTGTCGAGATACGGCTTGACCTCGTTGGCGTCCGGGGCGCCGCGGGCCATCGCCTGCGCGACCCGATCGCCGGCATGAGCCGGTCCGTTGAAATACCCCACGACTCGGGCGCACGCCCAGGCGCCGAGCAGAACAGTGGCCGCAACCAGGCCGAACCGCGCCCGATCCATGTGTCTCTTCGTGGTGCTGTCGAAGGCCATGGTTCTATTTCCCTCCCAGCGCCGTGGGTTTGATGGACGGCCGTCGTACGAAGGCCGAGACGACCAGATCGATTTCAATCTGTTTTCGCTTCTCCGGCGGCTCCTTGGTGTCGCAGCGAATCCGAAGCTCCTCGATCCCTACCAGGTGCGGGTTCTCCGGCGAAGCCGCCAGGAAGTCGAGCAACTGCGGCAGCTCGCACTTGCCGCTGCACTTGACGCGCATCACATCGTATGGCAGAGCCAGTTTCTTCTTCGTGCCCAGGATCGCCAACGGCTCCGTCTTGACGCCCGCCTTCTTCAGTTGCTCGTACAGGCGATCTCGAACGAGAAACTGTTGTTTCTCTTCGAGCTCCGGCATCTCGGCCACCGGGACGATCGACAGGAGCGCCGCCTGCTTGACCGGGTCTACGGTCACCGTTTCCAGTTGGCGGCGCGCGGCCTTGAGGGACGCTCGCACCTCGCGCCAGCGATCGAGACCTTTGAGGCCGAAGTGCAGGGCGACGATCCCGAGAGCCGCGACGCCTCCAAAGACCAGAATGCGCACTTCGCGTTGTGTCAGTTTCCTTGCCATAATCTGCTTTCGTCGAAGCCTACAGCGCGGCCCCTTTCTTCGTGAAGTTCTTGTACTGAAACAGCATGGTGAACTTGATCTTCTTGGTCTTGCTGTCCGTCGAGGTGCTGGTGATGTCCACGTCGCTGATGCTCTTGCACCCGAGCAGGTTCGCCTGGAATTTCCACATCTGTTCGGCGTTGTCGGCCTGCCCGGTGATCGTGACGGCCTGGCCCTTCTTGAAGTGGAAGCTCTCCAGGATTACGCCGTCGCTGGACCCCGTATGGAGGTCCGTGAGCAGCCCGAGCAGGTCGGGACGATGCTGGGCGACGCTTTTCAGGAGGGTCTGTCGCTCACTGGCTCGTTTGAATTCCGGCCGGCCCACCAGCGCCGTCAACCGCTTCTCGCTGGCGACATCGACCGCGTAGGACACGGCGATGGCGACCGCCAGGACGATGAGGGCCACAACCGCCGCCAGAGTCGTCGAGTACCACGCGGACCTGGCCTTCTGCTCCCGCTCGGCCTTGCGAACGGGCGCGTAGAGATCCAGACCCGTCGCCGGTCCGTCCAGCGTCATCAGGCCCAATCCCAGAGGCTCGCGATACGAATACAGGTCCGCGGACGCCAGCCCCAGGGCCATTCCCAGCGCCTGCGGTCGCGGCGTGCTGATCTTGACCGGCACGCCGGCGGCGCCGAGGGCCTCGACGATGCGGCCGATTCCCTCGCTGCCGTCGGACAGGGCCAGCACGGGCCAGGGCGCCGACTCGATCCACCCGAACGAGGTCAGCACGGTGTGCAGGTCCTGCGCGAACCGCTCGATGACCTCCGCCGGATGGGACAGCGGCTCGTTGGCGGCGCCGGCCGCAGACAGATCGGCCAAGCCGGTGTCCAGCACAGCGCTGTTGGCGACCGTTCCGTCAACGACCAGACAGACCTGCGTGTGCGCAGCGCTGATGCTGACGATGACGGCCTGTCGCTGGCGCTCTGCGAACAGCTCGTGCCAGGTTCGGGCCGTTCCTTCACATGCCGGAACGATGGTCTCCGGCGCGAACGGACGCACCTCGCCGACGAATTGATGCAGGAAATCGCGTCGGGCCGCCGCCATCGTGACGTCGGCCGTCCCGTTGGTCGAGGGCATCGTCCGCCAGGCAACCTCGATCTGAGAAGCCGGCAAAGGCAGCAGCGATTCCGCCTGCATCCGCACGATGGCCGCGGTCTCTTCACGTCCCACGCTCGGCGCCGCGATGCGATAGAAGGCCACCGCCGTGGCGTCGAGGCCGATGACCGAGATCGCGCCGCCGGGCAGTTCCTTCCGCTGCGCCTTCGATCCTGTCTCCAGGCCGCAGCGCGCGGCGAACGTCTCCCAGCTTCCCTCCGCGACCGGCATGGATTTGGCCCACAGCACCTCTACGCCGTCGTTGCGCCTGCGCAGAGCGACCGCCTTGAACGCGGTCGCGTCTCTCACCGCCGCGATCACCGAATGAGGTGTCTTCACGCTCCTGCTCATCAGTAATTGGCTCCCTGATACCAGTAAAGGACCTTGCACGGCGTCTCGCTGCGGTCCACCACGCATTCGGTCTGCATCATCGCGCCGCTGATGTCCGCGGTGGCGTAGCAGCGCACAGTGAACACGTTCGAGCGCACGGTCAGAAGCCCCGCGATGCTCTTGAATTTCTCGACGCTCATCCCCTGGACCTTCAGCAGATCGGCGATGCTCTGGAACCCATACAGACGTCCCGACCTCTCGGCGACGATGCTCTCGGCCAGCGGCTCGGCCTGGTCGCCGCCGCCCAGAAGCGCGACGAGAACCTCCTTCGGGGCGGTGTTGATGTTGACCGTGCCCTGCAAAGTGGTCTCGCCGGAGGTGGTGATCTTGTCCGCGATGCTGCTGAACGTCTGCACATCGATGGGGTCGGCGCGGTTCTCGTCGCCGCCGGACTCCTTCGACGGCTCCTTCGGGCTGTTGTCGTTGAGCAGGCCGGCGATGTTCTGATAGCCGCTGCCGCGATTCTGCACGATCCAGCGCGCCTGCGGGGCGGTCAGGCCAAGCTGGTTCTGCAACTGGCCCTCATCCGCCTGGTTGATGTTGACCCGGTTCTGGCCCTCGGCATCGACGTTCTTCTCATACGAGTAGCAGGTCAGGTAGGCGATCCAACCCTCGTCGAGGTACCCGTCGCCATTGTCCATCGGCGGGCTCAGCTCGCCGTCGGCCTCCGTGTAGTCGAGCTGTCCGTTCAGGTTGAGGTCTTCGCCGTACAGCAGGTCCTTGGTCACGCCTCTGACCCGAAGCAGCTCGCGAATCGTCTTGAGCGGCCCGTTGCGAATCTTGTACGGAAACGGCAGATTCTGATAGTAGCCGCCTTCGGCGCCGTCCGACCGCGGATTCTCGTCGTCGTCCCGCCAGTCCAGGATCGCGTCGGCGATCTGCGTTTCCATGTACGGCAGCGCCATCAACTGCTCTCTCGTGACCGTGTTAACGTTGAGTTTGCCCGCCTCGTCGGCGACGTAGACGCTGTAGACGCACCGCTCCAGCGGGACGTCGTTGTAGTCTTCGTCGTTGTCGCACCACAGATCGAGCAGACAGTCCGTCGCTCGAAGGTCCTCGTTGAGCAGGCCGATGGCGGTCTCCGTCCCGGCGCGGCAGGCCCACTTGCAGCGCACCTCATCCACAGCGGCGGTCGCCATCTTCATGTCCAGCCGGCTGGTCTGGCTGACGATGGCAATCAGCGCCGTCATCAGGATGACGATCCAGAGCACGATCACCAGAGCCAGTCCCTTGTTGTTTCGATCGCAACGCATCTATGAATCCATCTGCCTGCTCATCGCGGCGTCGCTGTCGGGCCGTCGCCCTGTGGCGGCTGGTTCTGCCCGCCGGGCCGGCCGCTTTCGACCGCCGACGCCGCATCCGCCGCAGTCGCCAGCCTGGGGAAATTCACCAGAAAGGTCTCGATGATCGGATTGCCCTGCCCCTGCGGCGGCAGCATCACCAGAGTGACCTCGATCAACTGAGGAAACGACCTCATCTCCTCAGGCCAGTCGGTCGTCCATTGTTGCCCGTCAAAGAAACGGATCTGAAACACGTCGATATTCTGTGCCAACGACACGAGAATCCCGCCGGGCGGCCGATCCTCGTCCGGATTCGGCCACAGACGCCGGTAAAGGGTCGATGAGCCGAGCTGATCCTGCGAAGCGGCCTCGATGCCGGCGCCTCTGCCCAGGAAGTACTCGACCTCATACACGTCGCCCTCCGGCTGTCCGTACCGGGCATTCGTCCGGCCGGTCGCGTAGAACCGCAGAAACGCCATGGCGCTGTCGGCGCTTTGCGAGGTGCCCACCAGCCGCATGGCCCGCGCGTCCTGGTCGCGATAGACATTGGCCAGGTCGCGGGCGAGCATCCGGGCGGCGAACCGGACCTCCGTCACCGTCTCGCTGTGGCGCGTCACCGTCTGAGCGCTGTCCGAGACGGTCTTCAGCGCGCCGACCGCCACCACCGCGATGAACGTGGTGATCGTCGAGGCGACCAGAATCTCCGCCAGTGTGAACCCTCTGTTTCGGACCGTTGCCACTGTCACCGCTCCTGCACCGCCGAGGCCGCTGCCGTGCTGGCGCCGTTGAGCATCGTCTGCGCGACGAGCTGACGCGGGCGATTCCGTTCCAGCCAGCGCACGGTGATGGTCACCAGATACACATTGTCAATTCCCTGGTATTGCGTGCTCACCGCCCAGCTATACCCCGGCTCCAATTCTTCAATCACACCTTCGCTCTGTCCCAGTTCGATGAACTGATCGATCCCCACCGAGTCGATCAGCGTCAATTGCTTGTCGATCACCGAAGCGGCCACCTCGTAGTGGCGGTTCAGTCGCGTGCCCGTCAGGGCGCCCGAGCTGATGGCTCCCACCGCCAGCACGGCGCCGGAGAGGATCACGCTGGCCACCATCGTTTCGACCAGATTGAACCCCGACCGAATTGGGTGCGCTGGGCGGATCACGGTTCCTCCAAATCCACGACCGCCATGCTCACCGGGCCCGCTTCGCCCGCCTGCAGCGTGGCCTTGCCCGTCGCCGCCATGACGGCAATCGTATAATGGGTCTTGCCGTCGCCGATCTGAATCACCGCCGTCTCGGCCGAGCCGTTCGGCAGAAACACGATGCGCTGCTCGGCTTCGACGTCCGAGACCTGCTCGGCGGCCAACGTCAGAATCTTGACGTCCTCGAACTGCACATCGCCTTCGAACTCCACCGGCTTGACGTAGTAATCCCTCACGACCACCGCCTCCCCGGCGGCGGTCTGCCGGTTCCACTGGGTCGTCGTCAGGGCAAAGCCCCTGTTCCCTCCATCCAGACGCAGCTCGTACGGCCGGCCGTGCTCGATCGCCATGATCCGCGCGTACTTGGCCGACAGCAGGAACTGCCGGGCCGCCCGCTCGACGAGCAGCTTTTTGTACGTGCCTGCATACATCCCGCCGCCCAGACCGCCGACGACGCTGATCACCGCGATGACCAGCAGCAGCTCGGTGAGCGTAAAGGCCCTGCGTGCGCCGGTCTTTCGGACGGTGCGTCTGCCTGAGGGCATTGGATGGATCCTGTTGCGGCTCATAGGTTCACGATGTCGGCGTTCTCGCCCTCGCCCCCCTCCTGGCCGTCGGCGCCAAAGCTGACCAGGTCGAAGCTGCCGGGGTTGTACTGGCCCTCGGAGATGTAGATGTACATGTTGCCCCAGGGATCGAGGAGCTGGCTCTGCTTGAGGTAGGGGCCGTTCCATTTCTCTTCCAGCTCCGGCGGCGCCACCAGGAGGGCTTCGAGCCCCCCTTCCGACTCGTCGGGGAACCGGCCGCAGTCGTACTGGAAACGCGCCAGCGAGTCCTCGATGAGGGTCATCTTCGCGCGGGCGATCTCCGCCTTGGCCTTGCCGAGCCCTTTGAACATTCGCGGGGCCAGGAAGGCCGCCAGCATCGAGATGATCAGAACCACCACGAGCAGTTCCACCAGCGTGAACCCTCTTCGCCTTCGTCTTCTTTGCGTCATGCAACTACCTCCTGTAGGGGCGAAACATCTTTCGCCCCTGTGCCACACCGAACCCGTTCCCAATCTGCGGCGGACTATACCGCTCCGGCCCCGAGCGACATCATCACGATCGGCAGCAGGGCCGCCGCAATGATGAAGCCGATCACCAGCGCCAGAATCAGAATTAGCGCCGCCGGGAAAATCGCCATGAAACGGCTGATGGCCGCGTCGGCATCCGTATCGAACGTCTCAGCCGCATTGAGCAGCAGCTCGTCGAGCTTGCCCGTCTGCTCGCCGATCGCAACGATCTGCACCAGCAACGGAGGGAAATACCCCGAAGCCTCCAGCGGCTCCGCCAGGGATTCGCCGCGCTTGACCTTCTCGGCAACATCATCGATCTGCCGAGCCAGTTGCTCGTTGCCCAGCGTGTCGCGGACGACCGCCAGCGCGTCGAGAATCGTGACGCCTCCCTGCGTCAAAGCGCCCAGCGTACGCGCGAAGCGTCCGACCGCAATGGTCCGCAGAACCGAGCCCAGCACCGGCAGCCGCAGCTTGAACGCGTCCCATTCGAGCCGACCAACCGTTTTGGTCCAGCGCCGCAAGGCATAGAGCGCGGCGATCACCGCGACGATCGCCAGCCATCCGCCCACGCTGGTGAACAGGACCCGCGAAAACGCGCTGATTCCCAGCAGAACGCGGGTGGGCATGGGCATCGCCGCGGCGCCGGCGCTGACGTTTTCGAGGATCTTCGGCAGAATCCACGCGACGATCACCACCGCCGAAGCCAGGCCGATGCTCAGGACGAACAGCGGATAGGCCGAGGCGTTCTTCATGTTCGTCTTGACTTTCTCCTCCCTCGCCAGGATGCCCGCCAACTGCGTGCTGGTCTGCTCGAGGATGCCGCCGGTCTCGCCTACGCGGATCATGGACAGGTACAGCGGACTGAACACGTTCGGGTGCTCGCCCATCGCCTCCGAGAGCGACTGGCCCGCGTTGACGGACTTGACGAGGTGGTCGAACAGGCGCTTCATCGCACTCTTGCGCTGCTGTTTGTGCAGCAGCTCCAGGCAGTTCAGAAGGGGCAGTCCCGCCCGGATGGCTGTGCTCAGTTGCGTCGTCATGGCCAGGATGTCCTTGCTCGCAATCCGGCCTGCACCCAGACGCGGGACCGCCAGCCAGGGCGATACGCCGCTTTCGTCGCCGTCCCCTTGGGCCCGATGGCTCCGCTCGATCAACTCGGTGACGAACTGCCCGCGCTCGGCCAGCGCCGCGACGGCGCTGCGACGATCCGCCGCCTCCACGGAGCCGGCAACGTGCGCCCCGCCCCGATCCACCGCCTTGTAGGAAAACAGCCCCAAAGTTCACTCCTGAAGCTATCGGCACGCCCGCGCGGCAAAGACAGCCGGCCGCGACGGCCCGTGTTTCTCAGTCATCCTCGGTGATGCTCTTGGCGACCCGGAAGACCTCCTCCGGCGTGGTCAAGCCCTGCATCACCTTGCCGATCCCATCGTGGACCATGCTGATGTGGTCGGCGGGGGCCTCGCGGGCAATCTGTTCCGTGGTCGGCCGGGTCGCGATCAGCTCTCGCAGCCGGTTGGTGATCCGCAGCAGCTCAAAAATGCCGATTCGTCCGCTCATTCCGGTCTGACTGCACTCTTCGCAGCCGGCGCCATGGTAGAACTGCACCGGCGGCTCGGCCTGGGCCGAAATGCCGAGGTTCTTCAGGAGGTTCTCATCGGGGTGATAGGGCTCTTTGCACTTCGGGCAGACCTTGCGCACCAGACGCTGGGCCAGGATGCCCTCCAGCGAGCTGGCCAGCAGGAACGGCTCGACTCCCATGTCGATCAGCCGCGTCACCGCGCCGGCCGCGTCGTTGGTGTGCAGCGTTGAGAACACCAGGTGCCCCGTCAGGGCCGCCCGGATCGCGATGTCCGCCGTTTCCCGGTCGCGGATTTCGCCCACCATGATGATGTCCGGATCGTGACGCAGGATGTGCCGCAGGCCCGTGGCGAAGGTCAGCCCGCGCTTGACATTCACGGGCATCTGGTTGATCCCATCCAACTGATACTCGACCGGGTCCTCGATGGTGATCATCTTGACGCCCGGCGAATAGATCTTGTTCAGGGCCGCATAGAGCGTCGTCGTCTTGCCCGACCCCGTTGGCCCGGTCACCAGGACGATTCCATGCGTCTTCTTCAGGCACTTGGCGAACCCGTTGAGAGTCTGGGGGTTCATACCCAGGTCACACAGATCGATCAGCGATGCGGTCCGGTCGAGCAGACGCAATTCGACCGCTTCGCCGAAGACGGTCGGCACGGTCGAGACGCGGATGTCGATCTTGCCGGTGTTGCCCATGAACTCGATGTGTCCATCCTGCGGGATAAACCGCTCGGCGATGTTCATGTCGCCCATGATCTTGATGCGCGAGACGATGGCCGCGTGAAGCCGCTTGGAGGACGGCGTCTTCTCCACGAGGATGCCGTCGATGCGGTACTTGATCTTGACCTCGTGCTCGAACGGCTCGATGTGAATATCGCTGGCCCGGGCCTCGATGGCCTCGAGAATGATCAGGTTGACCAGGTTGACCAAGGACGGCTCGCGCGCCAGTTCGTGGAGTTTGGCGGGAGAGAAGTCGCCGCTGCCGCCCTGCTCTTCGCTGCGATGCTCCGCCGGCGCCAGGTCGTCGAGCATCCGGGCGACATTGCTGCCGTAGAACCGCAGCACGGCGTGCTCGAGCTGAACCGGTTCGGCATAGTACCGTTGCACCAGGCAGCCGGTGACCAGGCGAAGATCCTCCATCGCCTGGGGCTGAAACGGGTCCACCATGGCCACCGCCAGGCGGCCGTTCTGTCGCCACAAAGGGAGAATATTGTACTTGCTGACCAGCTCGGCCGGCACCAGACTGATGACCTCGCTGCCGATCGAGACCTCCGACAGGTCGATCTTCTCGATGCCCACCTGGACCGCCAGCGCCTCGTTGAGCTGGGCCTGTGTGATGTAACCCAGTTCGAGAAGGATCTGGCCGAGGCGGCGGTGCGTGACCTTCTGTTCGGCCAGAGCCACTCCCAGGCCGGCCTCATCGAGGTATGCCTTCTCGCACAGCAGTTCGCCGATCCGCTTTCTTTTGACCCTGTTGCCTGAATCCATCCGTATCTCACGACCCTGTTCTGACTGTGGAAACTCCCCGGTAAAGAGCTTAATCCCAATCACGGCTCACGTCAAGGGTGTGACCGCCATACCCCTGATGCCCCGTCGGCCTGGCCCCTCGCCTGATCCGGCGAGCGTCACGCGCACGGTCCACGTGCCCCCCGCCCTGCTCACCTCTATCAGACGCACGCGGCCCGCGTTTTGTTACAGAAAAATGGCTTTTCAGGAGTTTCTTCAGGGTCGTCCGGGCCGGTCCCCCGGAGGCCGGATTGTCCGGGCGGATGAAAAAAATGATTTGACAGTCGCCCGATCACCCATAACAATCCAGCACAAAGCAGGTGTCGCCGCGGCGACGCCGGCGGATTTCTCCAGGAATCCGCGGGGCCTCAGGGTTTGAGGACCGCGCGGTTTGTACCCGGAACGCTCGCTGGGCTTGTCATTATACGTTTATTGTATCCATGAAGAGCTGAAGTGGTTGAAGGACGCCGATGGCTGTCGCGGATTGCGGCGGGTCGGCGGACTGTGAACGTACGGGTATTCCGCTGGAGGACGAGCAAGGATGCTGACATCCAGGCAAAGGGCAGGCGGCCGATCGCATGTCTGCCCGTCTTGGGGGCTGGTCCGGACAATTGCCTTGACCGTGATTTCCCGCGACCGCGCAGGGGGGAAAGTCATGCTGCCGGGGACCGAAGGCAAGGTCGCCTTCGACTGTCGCAAGCTCCTTGCCCACATCCACAAGGAGGTAGCCCTATGAGGCTGGAGAAAAGAAAACCATCGGGGCGGGAGAAAGATGAAGAGGCGCTGAAGCTTCTGGCGAAGCTGCGGGAGCAGTTGTACAGCTCGAACATCTCGATCGTCCGCCAGAGCGCGTTCAACCTGTCCTGGATGCAGGAGGACGGGTTGGACATCCTGACGGAGGCCCTGTTCGGCAATTCTCCGCGACGGACGAAGGGAGCGGCCGCCTACGGTCTGCGGAAGATGCGCGGCCGCATGCGCAAGCAGGCCGAAGAGACGCTGATTGAAGGACTCAAGCACCCCGACAGCAAGACCGCCGAGATCTGCGGCAACGCCCTGATCGTGCTCAAGCGGGGCAAACGCACCGGCAAGCCGGGACGTCCCGCCAAAGCCCGAAACCCGAAATTCCAGATACGCGAAATCCCGAACAAGGGCCGGCAGAAACGAGCCGGCGCGCCGGCCAGAAGACCGGACGACCGCCCCTCTCGGCGGCGATGAGGGTACGGCTCGCCGCCGAACGTCGGGCTTCGCTGTCGTGGAGTCCCCACCCTATCCCCTGTTCCCGCTTCGATTGGCGACAGGGTCCATCCGCATCGCCTCCACGACGAAATCAAAGGTACGATTTTTGCCCGGTTTTCGCTTGACAAACGGGCCGACCGATGGTATAGAGACGCGCACTGGCGTTCCCTCACAGGAGGAGGTCCCCGCCAAAAGAGCCACCAACTGGGAAGGTGGTCTTCTCATGGAGGAAGACGCATCCGGAGTGTGCGTCGAACCGCGATCTCGCGGCGCGCCTATGGTGCGCCTGTGGTCGCCTCAGGGAGAGACACGGAAGTGGGTTCGCAGGGAACGGGTAACGGACTACACCGGAAGGTCAGGATCGCAGACGAAACGGCGCCTGCGCCTGCACGTATCTTGGGGGTTGTGACGGGGGGACCGCACGCCATCGGGCGCGGTTCCATCTCAGAGAAACCGGAACAAGACAGGTCGCTCTGCGGCTGCGCGGGTCTGCCTTCGCATCCTGGGGAGCCGGCCCTGCCGGGACTTTCGATGTCGGACGGAACGGGGGTCTGTCCTGATGCCAATCGAGCCGTCCGCGTGCCATCGCACACTGACAGACGACACAACAGCAGTACTCAAACACGCGTGGCCGCCAGGAGTGCGGCACGCAGGAAGGGCACACAATGTGGCATGCGCAAGGTGCGAGTCGGACGGATGACGAAGACGCCGCATCGCGGTCGCGCGGCGTGCCGGGACCACAACTTACGAGGGCTGTCCCCACAAGACAGCCACCGATATCTTCCTTTCCTGTTTCATGACGCTCGCGTCGAATTGGGTCGATCGGCTATGGAATGCTGAGCGATCCGCGCGGATGGGCGTCAGAGGCCTTCGACCCCTCTGACGCCAATCCCGTGTCAAGGCCTTAAGCCAAATGTCTACAGGGTCCTGGGCCGCTCCCGACGGCGCCGGGCATACCCCGAGCAATTGGCCTTTACCATGAAGCGGCGGATCCGACAGGGTCCGCCCTTCTCTTTTGTCAAGCTGGCGCCGATCGTCCCCAGGCGGGGTCACGCCGACGGCAGGCATGAGGCGCCCGCGTCCGTGTCGGACAGGGCGTCCCGTGACGCCTTCTTGCGAGAGGGATGCTTTGTCGTGATGTGAAAGTGCCCGTCGTCGAAGGTCATGGCCTCGATGTCGACGCCGCGAATCCACCCCCGGACGATCCGGTTGACGTCCACGTAAAGCGTGGGATACTCCCACCGCCCCCCGTGATCCTGCAAACGCAGCGACTCGACCATCTTCTCGACCAGCCAATCGAAGGTGTCGATCAGGCGGTTGGTCACCAGTTCGAACGCGATGTGGCCGTCGTCGAAGCCGGCGAACCGCACGCTGACCCGAATCGACTTGAGCACGGGCCAGGAGGTTTTGACCTTCAGCTTGATCTGGTCGCCTTCGGTGTCGATCTCGCTGACCTGGTCCGGTATCAGGTCGTTGGCGTGCAGGATATCGAAAAGCTCGTCAGCCGATAGAACGATTCTTGCCATAACGTCGAATTCCAGAAAACTCCAGGCCGTATCTTAGCATGCCGGCGCGAAAAATGAAGGCCGAAGCCGCAAGGACCTTCACTTTATCGCTGAAGCCGCAAGCTCCGGCGGCCGATAAATGCTGCAAGGGTACGAACGCGGACCCGCTCCGTTGCGGTCTTGCGTCGGCAGGCCCTCAGCGACGCCAACAAGTTGTGCTGCTCCTAAGGATTAGACGCATGAAACGATCGATCATTCTCGCCGCCTTTTGTTTCCTGTCATGGACGGCCCTGGCCACAGCGAGTGACTCGGGACGGCTCGCCATCGCCGGGCGGAGCGGTACCCTCGGACTGGGCGGCGACGTGATGGTCAACGTCCTTTCCGACGTGAACGTCCGTCTTGGCGTGGGCTACTTCAACCTCGATTTTGACGGCGAGGTGGAGGATGTCGAGTATGACGTCGATCTCGATCTGTTGACCTTTCCCCTGCTGGTCGACTGGTATCCTTTCGAGAACAAATTTCATGTCAGCGCCGGCATCATTCTGAACCAGACCGAGGCCCGCCTGGATGGATCATATGACGGCACGCTCGAAATCGGCGACGAAACCTACACCGCCGAGGAAATCGGGGTCCTGTCGGGCGATCTGAGCTTCCGGGACGTGGCTCCTTACGTCGGGATCGGCTGGGGCAATGCGTTCGGCAAGGCGCGGCGCTGGGGCTTCATGACCGACCTGGGCGTGGCGTTCATCGGGTCGCCCCGCGTCGCCCTCTCGGCCACCGGCGCGCTGGCCGGCGATCCGGAATTCCGTGCCAATCTGGCCAAGGAGGAGGACGACGTCCAGGACAAGGCCGACAAGTTCAAAATCTACCCCGTCTTGTCGGCGAACCTGTACTTCCGCTTCTGATCCGCTCAGCTCACCAGCCGGCGGCGCAGACGCCTGACCGCCAGAGCGCCGAAGACCGCGACGAAGACGAGGATGTAGGCGAGGTTGGCCAGGAGCCCCGGATCGTAGCGGCTCAGGCACACCGCCCGGACCAGCCGGACCGAATGCGTCAGCGGGACGACCTGAGCCATGAGCTGCACCGGCCTGGGCAGGTTGCTCACCGGAAACACCACCCCCGAGAAGAAGAACATCGGCGAAAGAAACCCCGTCATGTAGAAGTTGAAGTGATTGATCGTCTTGACGAACGAAGTCACCAGCAGCGACATCGACGCGAACATCACACCCGTCAGAAAACCCACCAAAGGCGCCAGCAGCGCCTGCGGAAGCCGCACGATCCCGAACGGCGTCAGGATGCACAACACCGCGAACGAGAAGAACAGCCCTTTCGTTCCCGCCCAGATGATCTCCCCGACGATCAGGTTGTTGACCGTGATCGGCGCCGCCAGCATCCCGTCGTAGACCTTCTCGAACTCCAGCCGGATGAACGTCGCGTACGTGCACTCGAACGACGCCGTGAACATCGCCGTGGTCACCAGCAGTCCCGTCCCCAGGAACGTGATGTAGCTCATCCCGTCCATCGACTCGGTGATATACCGGCTCAGGCCCAGGCCCACCCCCACCAGAAACAGCAGCGGCTCCAGGAACGGCGGCAGCCCGTTGCTGATGAGGTTCTTCGTATAGACCCGCATGTGCCGGTACCAGACGCTGTACAGCCGCCACGCCAGGTGCGGATAGGGGATGGTCTCACTGCTTCTCATTGAGTCCCCTTCCCGTCGCCTTGAGGAACACGTCTTCGAGGTTGGCCTGTCGCAGGTAGTACGCCTGGCCGTCGAGCATATCGGTGACGACTTTCAGCCGGTCGAGGTCGTCGCAGTAGAACCGGCTGATTCCCTGGGCGTGGTCGACGCGCACCGCCTCGGGCAGCCGGCGGCCGTCGATGGCCCGGGCCGCCTGCTCCTGCGGAATCTCCAGCACGTACCGCTCGATGTTCTGCTCCAATAGCCTCTGCGGATGGTCCTCCATCACCTTGCGGCCCTTGTCCATGATCAGCACGCGGTCGCAGATCTGGAACGCCTCCTCCATGTAGTGCGTCGTCAGCAGGATGGTGGTCCCGCCGCCGCGAAGCTGCCGCAGTTTCTCCCAGATCAGGTGGCGCACCTGCGGATCGAGGCCCGTCGTCGGCTCGTCGAGGATCAGCAGCCTCGGGTTGTTCAGCAGCGCGCGGGCGATCACCAGACGCCGCTTCATCCCGCCGGAAAGCTCGCGAATCCTCGCCTTGACCTTCTCCGACAGCTCCAGGAACGCCAGCAGCGATGCGATCCGCTCTCTCGCCACGCGGGCGGGAAGCCCATAGAACTTCGCGTAGACCAGCAGGTTCTGGATGACGTTCAGCTCGTCGTCCAGGTTGTTCTCCTGCGGCACGACGCCCGAAAGGTACTTGATCGACAGCTCATCGCGGGCGGGGTCGAAGCCGAAGACCTCGATCGTGCCGCCGTCGTTCGCGTCGCGTGCGGCGGTCCCGTAGATCATCTTCATCATCGTGGTCTTGCCCGCCCCGTTCGGCCCGAGCAGACCGAAACAACTGCCTGCCTCCACCGCGAAGCTCAGCTCGCAGACCGCACGCAGCCGGCCAAAACTCTTGCTGACGTTGTTGACGCCAATCACCGCCATCGCACCGCCGCCACTTTCGTGACCTGAATCCCAGAACACGCCTTTGTCCTACCCTTCTACGCACCCCACCCCCCTTCCGGTTGACCCATTTCCCGCCCATTCTACCGCCCCTCCCGTCGGAAACCACGGAGGAATCCCCCTGCCGTACAGAGACAATCACTCAGACGTGATCTTCGTACGCGAGGTAGTCTACGAAGTAGGGAAAGCGGTGGACCAGATTGCGGCGCGTGCCGTCGAGGTGGATAGGCCGACGACCGCAAGACTGCTGGATGATCTCAAGTGCCGCTCTTGACCTTGCGCACCCGTCGGCGAATCTCGGCCTCCTGTTCGGGGCTCAGCTCGTAGGCGTTCGGCTCCTCAAGGCTCAGCATCAAATCGTGCGTGAGACCGTCACGGCCCATTGCCCACAACGATCTTCCTTCGGAAGATCCCGGTGCCGCCGGGGCCATCGCCCTTGTAGGTGATTGTGTAATCGCCCGGACGCAGGTACGAATGCACTTTCGTGCCGTGGTCCGAGGCGGCTTCGACCACGCCATCCCCATAGTCGATGGAGAAGTTCGAAGTCATATTCCTGCCGTGGAAGTAAATGGCGACCGGCGTCCCTGGGACGATGCCCCTGACCGGAAAATGACTCAGCGAATCGGCGTAGGGAGCGTCCGTCGGGTTCTCCCGGTCGTAGACGAACACCATGACGCAGTTCGACGAGCGTTTGCCGGCGCTGTCTGTCACGGTCAGCTCTTCCGAATAGGCGCCTGGCGTGCTGTAGGTTCGGCGCACGTTCGCGGCGGTTGCGGTTGTTCCATCCGTGAACGTCCACTCGTAGGACGTGATGCTCCGTCCGGCCGGCGCCACGGACAACGAACCTTCGAGTTCGATCGTGTCTCCCGCATAACAATGCCTCTTGTGTCCCGGAAACGACAGCGGCTCATCATATTCTTCGAGGTACGCCTGAACGAGCATGGGGAAGCAGTTGATGTTCCTCTTGGGATCCGAAACGCAGCGCATGTCGATGTGTACGTGGGCATCGTTGCCGCAGCCGGAGTTGCCTATATACCCGAACATCTCGCCTCGATCGAGAACGCTTCCCACGCCGACGTCCTGTCTCAAGTGACGATCGACCATGTGGTAGTAGAGAATCTCGAATTCGGAATTGCGGATCGAGACGCCGGCGCCGTAGGAGAGGACCTCGGCGTTCGGAATCATCGACACGAGCTTGTGATGCTTCGGGTACATCCCGCCCAGATCGACGCCATAATGATAGTACAGCTTGCCGGCCGACATGTCATGGAACCCGAGCCAGGCATTCAGGAAGTTGGCGCATCCCCATCGGTAGTCTTTGATGGGAAAGGCGAACCGGCCGGGATCGTACCAGGGCATCGAGGCATCCTTGGCGCTCAACGAGGCCGCTTCGGACATCTCCGGTATGGCGGTGCTGTCGATCGTGAAGGCCCGGGTCAGCTCGCCGCATATCCTCAAACCGTTGATGACCACCGGCATGTAGAACGGCCCGCAGCCCACCGTGCCTTCGACGCCGTCCACCGCCAGCGTAATGATGGATTTGTAGCAGATCTTCCGCAGCCCTCCCTGCCAGTGGCCCATCTCGTAGCTGTCCACGACGTCGAGAAGCTTCACCGACCTGGGGACGTTGCCTCCGAAGGCATCCGTGCAGGTCTGTCCGATGTCCAGCGTGAAGAACTTCGGGTTGTAAGCCTCCACGTACTCCGGCCACACACACAGAATGGACCCGACCAAGGCCACGGCCATCAAGCTCTTTCCCGGACCCATCGATTCCTCCAATTCGTGCCCCAAGGTGCCACCTGCGCAAAGCCAACGGCAACTCTCGCCCATCGCGGCGGCCCTGTCCCTGCGCATGGAGCCCCCGGCTGATGAGGGAGAGGAAGCGAGACTTGCCGGGGGCTGTCACTGCACCGAAGTGCAGCCGCTCATGAGCGCCCTGATTACACCATATCGCAGCCGGCAACGCAACCCCTCAACCCCACCAATCGAAAAATTGTGACAGCCTCTCCACGGACAGCTTCCCGTCGCACGTCTGAAGATACACCCCATAGAAACACCCCGGAGGTGGGCAGGCGCATACCCCAATATCTGTGCAGGAATTCACGGCGACCCCATCGCAGGCGCGGAGAACCACGTGGGGCAGCAACTTTCTGTGCGCCTCGGCCAGGATAGAAGGCCTCCTCCCCGCCCACAAAACCGAGGCACCAGCCCAGGCTATCCCGCGCTGCAAAATGGGTCTGTCCCTCGCCGCTCCGCCTGGGTAGAGGCTGCGAAAGACACGCCGATCCTATTCGCGTGGGCGCCGCCGCGGCTCTGCCTTCTTGGCGCGTGGCGACCAGTATCCCGGCCTCCTTCGGCAATGAGCGAAGGCAACAACCCAGATGTGGTCTTCCTGAGGCAGGTACACAATGAAGTACGGAAAGCGGTGGACCAGATATCGGCGCGTGCCGTCGAGGTGGATAGGCCAGCGGGCGGGAGACTGCTGAATGATCTCGAGGGCCGCCTTGATCTCTTTCACGAAGTCCAGGCCGAGCCCTGCACATCTGTTCTCGTAGAAACCCACTGCCTCCCAGAGCTCTATCTCGGCCTCATCGAGGATGACAATGGAGGTCATTTCAGTTTGGCCTCGATCTCGGCGAGAGCATCGGCTGCCGGACGGCCTGCCGCTTTGCCGCTCTTGACCTTGCGAACGCGTCGGCGAATCTCGGCCTCCTGTTCGGCGCTCAGCTCGTAGGCGTTCGGCTCCTCAAGGCTCAGGATCAAATCGTGCGCGAGACTGGCCCGCTCGCCCGCCGACAGGGTCATCGCCTCTTTCCGAATCTCTTCGACGCTCTTCATGACCCTATCCTACTGCCGCGCCGAACGCCTGTCAACATTCTGCGTGGTTCTGGAGCAGGTACAGGGTGGGCCTCGGCCCACCAGCCGCCTTCATCACCTCGCCGTCCACGTCCCTGGCGATCCGCCGGCCTCGCAACACGCGCCTGTTGCCTAAACTCAGCGTGCCTCGGTCTGAGATCGTCACCCGCCCGGTCGTCTTTTAATGATTATCGACAGAGCTGACCCTCGGCCGGCCCCCCGCAAAATCGGGTCGGTCCCTCGCCGCTCCCGGCCCGCCCGTCATTCCCGTAATGATTATCGAAAGGGCTGACCCTGAATCTGCCCCTGATTCGGTACCTTCACGCGGATTCGGCGCGGGGGGCGTTCAGCAGTTTGGCCTGGACGGACTCGGCGACGGTGTCGCGTAGAAACTCGCTGGCGCTGAGGATCTCGATGCCGATCAACTGTCCCTCGTCGTTCAGTTCGACCGTGATGTTGGGGCTCACCTCCACGCTGCGTGCTTCGGGTCCCTCGGAAATCGTCAGATGGACAATATCCTCTTTTTCGAAGTAAACCATGTGAGGCTTATTCATGCACGAACCTCCCTGTCCTGACGCGGAACTCGATCTGCTGCCGGGTAGTCGCGTGGATGGTGATGGGAATGAGCACGTCCCCGTCGGTCTCGTAAG
Organism: uncultured Pirellulales bacterium; assembly: GCA_964575615.1. Lineage (GTDB taxonomy): Bacteria > Planctomycetota > Phycisphaerae > Sedimentisphaerales > Anaerobacaceae > Anaerobaca. The sequence continues at coordinate 32,626 of CAZNSM010000035.1, forward strand.
GGATCAACACCAACGTCGTTCCACAACGACCCACAGCAACATGTCGGTTTGTGGCCGTGTCCATGTATCGTTCTTTCGATGAGCCCAAGACCCGCTCGATCTCACGGAGATCGAACTGTCGCAGTGCCGCCCTGTACCTCAGGTATTCGGTCCAGACAACGTCCATTATACCGGCATTTCCTCTCGTGGCCCTGACGGAGCGCACATCTGTCCCCAGTATAACCAATGCCCAGGATGCGGTCAACGGGACAAAACGCGAGCTTACACGATGCACAGGTCCCCCGCATTCTCCAGCTGTCAAGCCAGGGCGGCAGCGACGGTCTCGGGATGGGCCTCATGGACGCGCCGCAGGTTCATGGCGGGGCCGGTGGGAGTTCGCCGGCCCTGCTCCATTGCCGTACAATGGGCAAGCGATGACGCATTTGCCTGGTGCCGGTGCAATGCCTGGAGCACCGGCAGTCCTGAGCCCTCGGAGCGCCTGGGTGGTTCGGGCCGGAGATTCTCCGAAAAACCTCGTGGCCGGACCTGCTGGAACATTTAGTGCGGCCACCGGTTACGGCGGTCCGGCACGCCGCGCGAAGAAATGTGGAGAATTTTTCTTGACGGCTACAGAGAGAGATTAGTAATGTGTTCATAAAACGAAATAGTAACTCGTACCTTATACATGGTAAATCGTAGATGCGGAGGTTGGACATGGCTACGGAAGCGCAGGTGCGGGCGAATCGGTTGAACGCGCAGAAGTCGACGGGGCCGCGGACGGCGGCGGGCAAGGCGGTGGTTTCGCAGAACGCCGTCACGCACGGGCTGCTCGCCCGCAAGACGGTGATCACGGGCGAGGACCCGGGGCAGTTCGAGACCTACCGGGCGCAGTTGCTGGCGGAGCTGCACCCGGCGGGCGTTCTGGAGGCGGTGCTGGCCGAGCGGATCGTCGGCCTGGCCTGGCGGCTGCGGCGGGCCGATTGCCTCCAGGCGGAGGTCTTCGACACCCTGCTGGCCCGCGAGAACACCCCCTACGCCAAGCGGTGCCTGGCGCACCTGTACTTCGGGGCGGAGGACGGCCCCGACCCGCGCGATTCGGCGCTGGGCCGCATCGTGATCTCGGACTTCCGCTGCGCGAAGGTCCTGGAGCGGCTGGGCCTGTACGAGCGCCGGATCGAGCAGGGCCTCTACAGAACCCTCGACGAGCTGGAGAAGCTCCGCCGGCTCCGCTGTGCCGAGCCGCCGACAGAGCTGCCGCCCGAGCCCGAGCCGCAGCCCGAGACGCCGGCAGAGGAGCCATCGTGCGAAACAAAGCCAATTTGCCCGGCCAACGGCCCAGGGTCCCTCGCGGATTCGGGTCGCGGCGACGGAGGGTTGACGGGGCGAGACGATGGGCGTAGACTCGTGACAGTTGCCGTTGCCTGCGAGGCCGCGACATCCGGGCCAAATGAAGCCGGAGCGGGCCTTTGCGAGGCACATCGAGCATCGGAAAGGAAGAATCGCGATGAGAAGCAAGACGTTCCACTCGACCACGATCCTTGCAGCCGTTTCCCTGATCGGGCTGTCGCTGGCGGCCACCGCCCAGGCGGAGCTGAATCAGCCGCCTGAGGGCTTCACAGCCCTGTTCAACGGAAAGGACCTGACCGGTTGGAAGGGCCTGCTCAAAGGCCCGTACGACAACCCCGACAAGCGGGCGGCGCTGGA
>CAZNSM010000036.1:0-5542 GCA_964575615.1 uncultured Pirellulales bacterium
ACAATCGAGTGCGACGGGTGACTGCGCTGCGACCTGTTCCGAAGCGCACCGAGACAGGAAGGGTCCTCCTTCTCTGAGGCAGCCGCAGGTCGTTCAAGGAGCATCGCCTGCGCCGGCCAGAGCTCGATCGAGAGCGCCGAGCAGCTCGCCGTTATAGTCGTCGCTGTACTCCCAGAACATAACGCCGCCTAAGCCCTTGGTCTTGAGATACTGAACCTTGGCGGCTATGGACCGGGCGTTCTCGTAGGAGATGAAGACCGCCTCTTCGGGGTTCCACAGATAGGGTGCCTGGGCCGCCTCATCCCAGTGCTGCTGATAAGCGTCGTCGCGCAGGCATGGCATAATCTGGCGGTAGAAAACGATGTCGCCGACGGATTCGGCCTCCTGGAACAGGCCGTGGTTTTCGCCGCTCTTGACGGCGGTCCACTTGCGGCCATAGAAGGGGATCCCCAAGTTGATCTTCCGAAGCGGAACGCCCGCTTGGATGTGCAGATCGACGGCGTGGATGATGCTGTTCTTGTCCCGCTCCGGCGATGAGGACGGCCGGAAGTTGCTGTGATGTCCCGTGCGATGGTCTCCGCCATGGTAGAAATCGTAGGTCATGATGTTCAGGAAATCGAGGTAGCGATGAAGCTTGCCCAGTTCGGTATTGTCGACGTAGTGTTGATTCGCCCCCGTCGCAATCGTCAGCAGATAGTGTCTGTGGTTTTGCTTTCGGGCGGACAGTTTGTCCAGCTCCTCCCGCACGGCCTGGAGCAATAGCGTGAAATTTTGCACGTCTTCCGGCCGGTAGACGTTGCCGGCGCCGGGGCTGTTGGGGTATTCCCAATCGAGATCGATGCCATCCAGATCGTAGGCGTCGACGAACGCGGCCGCACTGACGGCGAACTTACGGCGCGACGCGTCCGTCAAGGCCGCATCGGAGAAGCCGCCCGACCAAGTCCAACCCCCCACGGAGACCAGCACCTTGAGGTCGGGGTTGATCGTCTTCAGGGCGTGCAGTTTGAAGATGTCGTCTTTCTTCAGCGGCGTGTTGTCGATGCTGGTGTCGAAATGGACCTGGCCATCAACCACGTTGACGAAGGCATAGTTGATGTGCGTGATCTTGTCGGCCTGGATGGTGGAGAAATCGAAATCACGATAACCGGCGACATAGGCCACCACGTTGTATTCTGGCTTTGCCGCCGTCGAGAAGCTATGGCAACCCGCCGTCATCACCAGCACCGCCGCCAGGGCCACGGCGATTTGGAGGATACGTGTTCTGCTATGCGCTCTCATCGGACGTCACCTCATTCCAGAAATCTGCCCGTCTTTCAGGACTCCCTTGCCATCGCCTTGCAGCGGGGATTGGCGAGGTTCTTCTCGATCAGCTCGCAGCGCTGCCGCACGCAGGCAAAGGCCCGGCCGCCGTCGGGCGGCGTGTGGAGGACGTAGTCCAGCAGCCGGTCGATCGTGCTGGTCGCGACGTGGACGCGCGTGTCCGACGAACCGTAGTAGATGAACACGTCGCCGTTGTCCCTCGCGATCCAGCCGTTGGCGAACAGCACGTCGGAGACATCGCCGACGCGTTCCATGCCGCGCGGCGCCATGAAGTAACCGGCCGGCCGATGCGTGATCCGCCACGGCTCGTGCAGGTCGGACAGGAAAACGTACAGAACGTACCGCAGCCCGTCGGCGTTTTCCCACACGCCGTGCGCGAGGTGCAGCCACCCCTTGTCCGTCTTCAGCGGCGGCGGGCCCTGGCCGTTCTTGCCCTCGACGACAGTGTGGTAGCGGCACGGATCGATGATGAGCGATTCGTCCTCGATCTCGGCGTTCGTCACGTCGTCGCAGAGGGCCCAGCCGATCCCCGTGCTGCACCCGGCAGCTTTGAATTCGCGCATCGGCCGGGTGTAGAAGGCGTACTTGCCGTCGACGAACTCAGGGTGCAGGACGTAGTTGCGCTGCTGGGCCGACGGGGTTTTCAGATCGGGCAATCGCTCCCACGTCTTCAAGTCCCTGGTGCGGGCGATGCCGGCCCTGGCCAGAGCGGCGGGCGGATTGTCCGGCTGCGCGGGGTCGTGACGCTCGGCGCAGAACGTCCCGTAGATCCAGCCATCCTCGTGACGCGTCAGCCGGATGTCGTAGACGTTCATCTCCTCCTCGGACGCCTCCGGCATCACAATCGGACGGTCCCAGAAGCGAAAGTTGTCGATCCCGTTGGCGCTCTCCGTGACGGCGAAGAACGATTTGCGGTGATAGCTCTCCACCCGGGCGACGACGCAGCACTTGCCTTCCCACTCGATCGCGCCGGCGTTGAAAACGCTGTTGATGCCCATCCGCTCCATCAGATAAGGATTCGTAGCCGGATCGAAATCGTAGCGCCAGAACAGCGGCGTGTGATCGGCGGTGAGCACCGGGTACACGTAGCGGTCAAAGACGCCGTTGCCCGGCGTTTGCTTCTGGTTCTTGCGAACGATCAAGGCTTCGTGGGCATCCACAAGCTCTTTGTATCGCCTCTCGAATGCCTGCATATCCATAGCCAATGTCTCCTTCGGAATCATAACACGAGGAACCGCATGGGCTGAAGCCCATCCTACGAAACCACTTGGTCTCTGGCCTTCGTGTCCGCGTCGGCGGGCGGCAGATGATCGTACCAGCTCTTCTTCAACACAACGCTGGTCACCACGAGAACAACCAGGGCGCCGACGATGCCCTTCGATTCCCGAATGACCAGACAGATCGGCAGAACCACCAGGGTCGTCTGCCAGATGGTGCCGACCACGATGTTGAACACGTCCCGTCCGAAGTCCTTGTTGGGTTGGAAGGTCGGGTCTTCCGCCATGACTTTGGCGCGGATCGGGCCCCAGAAGCCCCAGGGCCGCACCGTGCGGTAGAAGCTCTTGAGCACTTCATCATCCTCGGGCTTGCTCAGGAACGTCCCGAGCAGACACCCCACAATCGAGAGGACGAAGATCGGCGGGAAGGTATACAGGGTGTTGGTTCCGGGCCACCACCGCTGGACCAGGGACGGCACGAACAGGGCCCCGGCGATGCCGGCGATCAGGCCCCAGAAGAAGCCATAGCCGTTGAAACGCCACCAGTGCCATCGCAGGACGTTGGCCGCCACGTAGCCGCCATACAGACCGCCGACGATCCACATCGTGATGTCCAGGATGTTCTTGGTCTGGAATCCGAACGCGATGCCAACGACTACCACGATGGCTGAAACGAGATAACTCAGACGCACCTGTGTCCTGTTTGGAGCCTGCGGATTGATGAATCGCTTGTAGATGTCGTTGACCACATAGGCGGGACCAGCGTTGACGGTCGCGGCGAACGTGGACATGAACGCCGCCAGCAAACCGGCCAGGAGCAATCCGGTCAGGCCGGTGGGGATGACCGGGTTCTGAATCACCACGGGCAGGATCTGCTCGAAGTCCGGCTTGTTCCCGGCCTGCACCGCCGCGCTCCACATCTGAACCAGTGTCTCGCGGAGCGGAACCAGGGCCAGGACGGTCAGACCCGCGATCAGCATGTAACGGGGAAAATACAGTGCCACGTTGACGGTGGCGCTCATCAGCGACGCCTCGCGCTGGTTGCGCGTGGCCAGGACCCGCTGCATGTCGTAGTTCGGCGAAGGCCCGGCCATGCTCGCCAGAATCCCTTTGAACACCATCAAGCCGAAGAAGATCGAGAAGAGAGACATTCCGTCCTCGGCCATTTTGGTCTGGATCATCTCGAATGCGCCGGTCCACTCGATGTCCATGGTCCATCCAAACCACAGACTGCGCCATCCCTCAGGGACAACCGCGTCGATGGCCTCCGGACGGACGTGGACGATGGCGATGATGCCGACGGCAATCGAGACCACCGTCATGATCGTGAACTGGAGCACCTCCGTCAGGACGACGCTGTGCATGCCGCCCGTGACCACGTAGATCGACGTGATCGAGAGGATGATCAGCGCATAGGTATTGGGGTCGAGGTCCCAGGGCAGCAGAATGTCGGCGAACTTGCCGATGCCTTTGAATGCGTAGGCGATGAAGCCAATGACGGTGACGAGGGCGAAGATGACAACGCTGATATGCGCCAGGTTGGCGCCGCGTCCCCGGCCGAAGCGGGTCTGGATCCACTCGGCCCCGGTCAGGACGTTGGATCGTCGCAGCCACGTGGCCAGGTACATCATCAGGAAGATCTGGTTGAACGTAGGCCAGACCCAGGGGAACCAAACGCTCTTGAGGCCGTAGGCGAAGCACCAGTAGACCAGCAGCATGGTCCCGGTGATGTCGAACTGGCCGGAGGCGTTCGAGATGCCCAGGATGTACCAGGGAATGGTCTTGCCGCCCAGAAAGTAGGAGTCCAGGTCTCGGGAGGCACGTTTCGACACCCACAGGCCCAGTAGAATGGTGGTGACCAGATACACGCCGATGATGCCCAAATCCAGAACAGGTAGGTCCATATCCGTCGTGCCCTCAAAATCGAGACTATCTGTCGTAATCCGGAATGTAGAGGCCCACAGATCGTACCGGCCGGCCACCCAAGAGACAAGGGGCAAGCCACAGACTCCTCGATTTCATGCGATTCCTGGGTTCCTGCGGGCGCGGCAGGTCCTGCCCAAATCAGTCCGTTAACGTGAACACGCGTTCGGCCGTGCGTTTCTTGCCGTTGTGCTCGACGGTGACTGTAATCGTCGGATTGTTGGCGGACATGAAATGGGCCTGGAGGAAGTACCCGCTCGGCCGGACGTTCGTGACAGGTTTGCCGTTGAGTGTGACCTTCGCGCCCGGCGGCACCAGACCGCGAACGCCGATGTTTCGTGGTCCGGCCGGCACGACCGTGCCTTCGGGCGGCGAGGTCTGGACGATCAGCAGAGGTTCGCTCGTGAGCTGCTCGATCTCGCGGGCGACGGCCGCCCGGGTGTCGAGCATCACCTCCGGGCTCCGCGTGTAATCATAGAAGGACCACACCACTCGACGGCACAGTTCCAGCGGTCGTTGACGCGGGTCCAGCCAGAAGGCCTCTTTGCCGATTCTCTGCTTTATCCTGGACAGTTCATTCTCCAGGACCCAGAGGTATTCATAGTCCTGCAGGCCGTCACGCATGGCGCTGAACCGCAACGAACCGAGCAAGCCGTTTGTGCCCGGATAGGCGATCGCTCGATCTCCCAGCGGCAAGCCCTCGCTAAGCGCCACCTCGGTATAGGGGTCGCCGGCGGCGAAGTGATTCAGTCCCCAGTGCAGGTATCCATCCAGGTCATAAAGGTAGTTGATCCAGTGCAGCACGCGGACCTTCAACAGCGATTGGTCCAGAAAGCGGTTGGGATAGCGTCCTACCGGATGGCAGCATGTGTAGAACCACAATTCCGCCCCCTCCTGTCGGACACGGTCGAATCGTGGATACCACAGATTCAGATGGCTGAGTTTGGGGACATACACGTCCAGCGCGCCGAGGTATTCGGCTTCGACCGCCTCGATGCAGCGGATGTGCGGCGCGATCTCGTGCACGCGATTCACCACGGCCGCATAGCTCTCTTCGTGGTGAATGAACGGCTCATCCGAGA
>CAZNSM010000036.1:5642-24401 GCA_964575615.1 uncultured Pirellulales bacterium
CGATTCACCACGGCCGCATAGCTCTCTTCGTGGTGAATGAACGGCTCATCCGAGATGCTGACAAGGAAGCGGTTGGGCCAATTCCGCCGGAGGACGACCTTCTCCCAGGCCGCCAGGCGGCGCAGATTCGCCTCGACAGGCTCGATCCGGCTTTCGGGGGCGGTGATCTCTGCCGTTCGCGTGCCGACCGAGTGCAGGTGGATCTGCCGGATGCCCGCCCGAAAGGCTGCCTCCGCGTAACGCTCAAGACGGCTGGTGTCATACGAGTAGCCTTGTTGATCGTCGCCCGTTTCACGTATCAGGCCGATCGAGGTCTGGATGTCGGTCTGTCGATGCTCCACAAGAAACAAACAGAACCGTCGCAGCAGGTCCCAGTACTCCTGCCCATAGGGCTCGACGTTCTCGAAGCCGGGGCCGGGGAATCTCCACCAGTTTATGACCGACAGATGCCGGTCCGTCGGGACCTCGAAGTTCCAGACGTGCAATTCAAGGGGCATCTCAATCGATTCATTCGCCGACGTCACCGTCAATGTGCCGCGGTAATCGCCCGCCTTTGCCGTGGGCGGCACATGAATCTCGATCCAGAGAGGTTGGGCCTGATCCGCCTGGACCGCGATCTGCGGCCCCTCCCAGAACGCATCCGGAATGCTTGCCGGCGCTTTCACCTCCAGTTCGTCTTCGGGAATGCCCGCCGTATTCCGATTGATGTCTATGTATCGCACCCACCGCAATCGGACGGCAGAGGCTGGGATGACGGCATCCCCGGCGACATGCCGCAGATCGGTCACCCTGGCGGATACGTTGCCGTGACTCGTGCGCGGCCGAAACACGACCTGCGCGCTTGCGATCTCCGCGCGAGCGGCCGCGACGTGAATCACGCCCTCGGTGCCGACCTCCGGGTTGTCCGAGCGCAAGACCTTGGTCAATGCATCGCTGGGCCAAAGCGCGCCGTCGAGCGTTTCCCCGGCCGCGCAATGCAGGGGGATGAGGATGGCTGCCACGAACAGGAACAGTCTGCCAATCGATGAGGTTCTCATATCGCATTCCTTATTCCAGAAACGTGAGTGTAACGGAATCTGCGGCGTCCGCGATCAAGAGCTATGCACAGGTTCCGGTTATACCCTCGATCGTCACCTCCCGCAATCCTTCGTGGCGGGGCTTCGGACAGCCCTTGGGGCCATTTCACGGCGATGTCCCGGCGGGCCGGAAACCTCTTGTGCTTTCGACGCGAGGACGTTGAAATGAATGCCCATGGAGACCATCACGCAGAACACGCTGCGGGCGATCCGCTTTGAGCGGCCGGACCATATCCCTATGGTGTTCTGGATCAATCCCGCCTGCTGGCATCACTACCGTCCGGAGGTTCTGTTCGAACTGATGGCCGGCCACCCGTTGCTATTCCCCGATTTTGTTCCCGGTCCGGCCGCGATAACCGAACCGGCGCCGTGGGAGCGGGCCGGTCTGCCTTATGCCGATGCCTGGGGCTGTGTCTGGCAGACGGCCGACGACGGCATCACCGGCACCGTGACACAGCATCCATTGGCTGACTGGGCCGACCTGGCCAGTCTGGTCCCGCCGGACCCGGCGCGCACCAATGCCATGAGCGAGATCGACTGGGCGGCGGAGCGCCGTCAGGCCCTGGAAGTCACAGAGGCGGGGAAGTATTGCTGCGCCAGTCTGGAGCATGGTCACACCTTTCAACGTCTTGGCTATCTGCGCGGCTATGAGAATCTGCTGCTGGATATGGCCGATGGCGACGTGCGGCTCGACGGCCTGATTGACATGGTCGAGGCGTTCAATCTGGGCCTCGTCAAACGATACCTGGACTTGGGCGCCGCGATGATGTGCTACCCGGAGGATCTGGGCATGCAGAAAGGCCCCATGCTGTCGCCGGCCTTGTTCCGCAGGTACATCCGGCCGGTCTACGAGCGCCTCATGGCGCCGGCGCGCGAGGCGAACTGCCTGGTCCACATGCACTCGGACGGCGACATTCGCGATCTGGTAGAGGATATGCTCGCCAGCGGGGTCGACGCGCTCAACCTTCAGGACCTGGTCAACGGCGTGGACTGGATCGCGGCGCATCTGAAAGGGCGCGTGTGCATCGATCTCGACATCGACCGCCAGCAGATCACCCCATTCGCGTCTCCCGGCCGAATCGATACCCTCATTCGCAGCGAGGTCGAGGCACTGGCCAGCCCCGACGGCGGCTTGATGATGATCTACGGTCTGTATCCGGGCGTGCCGGTGGAGAACGTCAGGGCGGTGATGGATGCCATGGAACGCTATGCAGGTTTCTACGCGTGAGGGACAGGTTTCAAGGGAAGCAGGGAAAGGGCCGAGACATGGGCACATTGGGCGTGGGAATCATCGGTTGTGGCTGGGTCGCAGGGGAGTACGTCAAGGCCTTTCACGAGGACGCGCGAGCGGAAATTCGCGGGCTGGTCAGTCGCCATCCGGCCAACGCGCAACGCTATTGGGATGCGCACCATCTCGATTGCGCGATCGACACGGATGCCGGAGCGATGCTCGACAGGAAGGACATTGACGTCGTGGTGGTTTCGACGCCGCACGATGCGCACACGCCGTTTGTGGTGGCGGCGGCCGAGGCGGGCAAGCACGTGATCGTTGAGAAGCCGCCTGCCCTCACGGTGGACGATCTGAACAGCCAATTGCGGGCCGTCCGGGCGAACAAGGTCAAGTCGCTCGTGGGTTTCGTGCTGCACTGGAATCCGCTGCTGATGACGATAGACCGCCTGATCGAAGAGGGCGCGTTCGGAAACGTCTTTCTCGTCGAGGTCGATTACATGCACCGGATCTGGATGACGCCCCGGGAGAAGTGGCTGGGCAGCCGCCGGCGCAGCGGCACCGCCATTCTGACCGGCGGCTGTCACGCCGTCGATGCCCTGCGATGGTTCGCCCGCAGCGAGGCCGAAGAGGTCTCGGCCTATCAGGTGCGAACCGAGAACCCGATCGAATACCCCGGAACGATCTGCGTGAACGTGCGCTTCGCCGACGGCAAGATCGGCCGAACGACTACGACCTTCGATGTGCAGATGCCGTACCGGTTCAACATCGGCGTCTACGGCACCGAAGGGGCCGTTCGCAATGACGAGGTCTTTGTGCCGAAACTGTTCCCGGGCCAGAACAACTTCATGAAGATTCCCTGCGTGCTGCCCGACAGCGGCGACGTCGCCCATCATCCGTTCCGGGGCGAGGTCTCGCATTTTCTGGACTGTGTCCTCGGCGACCAGCGGCCGTTCCCGGACCTGGACGACGCCGCGATGACCCTGGCGGTGTGTTTTGCCGCCGACCTTTCCGCCGAGTCGGGAAGACCCGTGAAGATCAGCGAACTCGGCATCATCTGAACCGCAGCGAGCGGAACACATGTGGAGACACGACCATGGCAAGCAAGACAACTCGTCGAACGTTTCTGAAAACCAACGGGGCGCTGGGGCTGGGGGCGGTGCTCGGAAGCGCCACGCTCATGGCCGGTGTTTCTTCGGTCTCGGCGGCGGGCGAACCGTTAAAGAAAGTGCGTCTGGCCGTTTTGGGCATGGGCGGACGCGGCAACAGCCTGCTGGGCAACCTTCTCGAGATGAAGGACGACGTGGAGATTCGCGGCGTGTGCGACGTGCATCGCGAGCGGGCGGAGGCGGCCCAGGCTCGCGTCGTCCAGGCGGGCTTCTCCCGCCCGGAGGTCTATGCGGGCGACGAAGACGTCTGGAAAAAACTCGTGGAACGCGACGACCTGGATGCCGTCGTCATCGCCACCTACTGGGAATGGCACACGCCGATGGCGGTCCACGCGATGCGGATGGGCAAGTACGCCGCCGTGGAAGTGCCGGCGGCCTACACCCTCGACGAATGCTGGCAACTGGTCGATACGCACGAGCAGACCGGTGTGCCCTGCATGATGCTCGAGAATTGGAGCATGCGCAGCGACAACCTGGCCGTGCTCAACATGATCCGCCTGGGGCTGCTGGGCCAGATCGTTCACTGCCACTGCGCCCACTCCCACGACTGCATCGACCATTGGTTCTTCGACAGCCAGACCGGCAAGGACCGCTGGTCGGCCAAGTACCTCGTCGAGCACAATCGGGACCAGTACCCCAGTCACCAGTTGGGACCGGTCATCAGTTGGATGGACATCAACTGCGGCGATTACTTCGATTACCTTACCTCGACGGCCACGGATTCGGTCGGGATCAATGAGTACTTCGCCACCCGGTTCGGCCCGGACCATCCCAACGCCAAACGCAAGTTCGCCCAGGGCGACATCGTCACGACCACCGTGCGGACCAAGAAAGGCAAGACCATCATCATCAACTACGACATGCAGTTGCCTCGCCCGTACGACAACCGCTGGCTGATCCAGGGCACTCGCGGCCTGTACAACGAGCAGAGAGACGCCGTCTACCTCAAGGGCACAAGTCCCGAGTACCATCAGTGGGAGCCGTTCGGTCCCTACCACGAGCGGTACCGCCACGCATGGACCAAGGAGCCGGAGCTTGGCGGCCACGGAGGCACGGACGTGCGCGAGCTGCGGCTGTTTGTGCAGGCGGTCAAGAACCGCACGCAGACTCCGCTGGATGTCTACGACTCGGTTCTCATGTGCGTCCACGGCCCGCTGTCGGAGATCTCGATTGCCCAGGGCAGCGCGCCGGTGAAGGTGCCCGACTTCACGCGAGGCCGGTGGCAGACGCGAAAACCCTATTTCGCTTTGGACATGAAGGCGTGACCCTGGTTGTCACTCGGACCTTCGATGGCAAAGATGATCACTCTGTCCGGCACGGTCTCGAAGGCGTGGATGCACCGAGCGCTGGGCGTGGCGTTCGACTACGACTATTACTTCGACCCGGATCGCCGCCACGCCATAGACTGCCAATGCAACGAGTACGCCGCCGGTGCGTTTGCCGGTCTGCAACTGTTCTATTCGGAATCCAATCTCGGTCGTCGGCGTTACTGGGACGCCGGACAGGTCCAGATCGGCGGCATCCAGCCCAACATGATCCTCGGCATGCTCCTGGGGGCCCAGTTTTTGCCCGCCGACGACAGGGACGCGGACATCACGCCGGCGTGCTGGGCCGACCGCGAGCCGGCCGAGCTTCCGGCCCCGGAGAGCCTGCTGGCGCACGATCTGGTCAGGCAATTCGACGAGCAGATTGCAGAGATTCAAAGCAGACGAGAGCCGTCGCTTCGACCGATCCCGCCGTTCTTCTGGGATGCTTCCGGCCGGGCGGCCATCCATGGCGTGCTGACCTCGGCGCAGAAGCTCTGCGGCGAGTCCGTGTTCCTCGACATGATGACACAGCCATCTCGGTGCAGGCAGATCATGGAGTGGATTGCCGAAGCGTACATTGTACTCTGTCGGCATTTCACTCAGGCGGCCGATATGCCGGTGACGGATATTCACGTGGGCGAGTGTTCCGCCTGCATGGTCGGTCCGGCGATGGTGGAGCAATTCGTGGTGCCGCTGACCTCGAAGATCGGCCGGGCGCTGGGTCCCATTCGACTGCATTCGTGCGGGCCGAGCACGCATCTTCTCGATGCGTTCCGCCGCATCGAGAACCTCGGCTCACTGGACCTCGGCGGCACGACCTCGCTGAGCAAGGTCCGTCAGGTCTTTGGATTGCAGATGCCGGTCAGCATCGCACCGTTGCCCGCCGACATGTCCTGCGAAACGGCCGCGCCCATCCTGGAGTGGGCACAGAAGACGCTGGCCGACAACGCCGACGGCGATCTGGAGTTCGTCTATCATCTGGAGCCCGGCTACAATCTCGATACGATTCGTGCTTTCGCCGAATTCCTCAGCCGCCGGCGCGATTTCGAGCCGTCGTAGCCGGAGCTGCCGGTCGCCCCTGCGCCAGGGCCAGATCATGCAATTGCGGGCAGAGGACGGGTAGTCTTCGCGGAAGCGCCGTGTAGTCAATCTGCTCGAACGAAGCCGGATATACCTCGCCGTCATTGCACAGTTGTGAAGGGCGACCCAGTGAGACCGAGAGCGATCGGGTCTGGAATCGCGTGACCCTCCTGTGACGCTCCAGGGCTTTCCTGTAGACCAAGGGGATCAGGCGCAGCGCCTCCCACTTGCCCGCCATCTCGATGAGCAGGCAGTCGAAGAGGCCATCGTCACATCGAGCGCCGGGCAACATGGTGAGCCCGCCGAAACGTGCCGCGTTGCCGACCAGCAGCACGGCGTAGTTGCCATGAAAGACTCTGGTGTCGGTGCGTATGCTCATTTCCCAGCCGCAGGCCATTTTCCGGATCACCCGCAGCGCCGGGATCGTGTACCGCAGCGACCCGCGAAACCTGGTCATTTGCAGGCTCCGTGCCGCAATCTCCGCGAAGTAGCCGAGGCACGAGGCCGTGCAGAAGTAGTGGGAGCCGGCTCGGCCGACGTCCACCTTCCTGACGGTCCCGTTCACGACCGTTCGGCAAGCCTCCGATAGGTTCTGCGGAATCCCCAGGCTCTTGGCGAAATCGTTCGAAGACCCCAGTGGAATGATGCCGATCCGAGGCACATGGTTGCATTCGCAGGCAAAGAGGCCGTTGACCACATCGTTGACCGTGCCGTCGCCTCCCGCGACGACAATCGTGTTGGCGTTGTCTGCCGCTGCCGCGGCGGCCAGCTCGCCGGCGTGTCGGGAGCCGTTGCTGGTCGCCAGGGAGAAGGACAATCCCTGTTCGCGGAGCAGGTCGGTTATCTGGCTCAGCTTCCGCCGGCATCGCCCCCAGTTGGCTTGCTCATTGGCAATGAGAATGTTCGGGGCACAGGAATGCCGGGAACGGCCTGTTTTCAGCGATTCCATCAAGAGTGTTGGTTCGTTCGGCGCCATCGCGGTATGATAACGTTTCCAGGTCACGCAGCGACAGTCCGAAAAGTGAAAATCGCCGAGCGGTTCGATGTCATACGATCCCATGAAATGAGGTCTTCCGATGCGTACCGTGTGCAGTGTCTCGCTGGCCCTGATCTGCCTGTACCCGCTTGTCGCCGTGGGGCAGGAGACCATCGTGGTCCGGCCCGTGGAAATCGACGACGTTCTGACGAATCCCGGAATTGGGTTCGTGACCTTTCAGCGGTTCAACGGCGACCGGCTGAACCAGGGCCAGAGATGGACGGAGGGGTACCCGATCGCCTACCAGGCCTTCGATCACAGTCTGAAAAATGAAGGCTATCCGGACACCTCGCTGGCGTACTTCCGGGTGTACTGGAAATTTGTCGAGCCGGCGCAGGGCCGGTATCGGTGGGAGCTGATCGACAAGGCGCTGGAGACGGCCGGTAGCCGGCGTCAGACGCTGTTGCTGCGGATCGCCCCGTATGGAACAGGGGCGGACAACGACGTGCCCGACTGGTATCGGGAGATGGTCGGCAAAGAGGAGAAGCAGCCGGAAGAGAAGTGGCGGACGAATCCGGAAGACCCTCGGTACGTGGAGCATTTCGGCGGGATGATCCGAGCCCTGGGTGCCCGGTATGATGGGCATCCGCTGCTGGAGAGCGTGGATCTGGCCATCGTGGGCGCCTGGGGCGAGGGCGCCGGCTCGGAGCGGCTGACGCAGAAGACGCGCGAAGCGCTTGTGGACAGCTATCTGGAGGCCTTCCGCAAGACGCACCTGATCATGCTCCTGACCGACGAGAAGACGAATCGCTACGGCCTGTCGAAGCGGGCCGTCGGCTGGCGGGTCGATTGCCTCGGCGACATGGGCGGTTTCAGCCCGACATGGTGCCACATGTGCGACTATTACCCACAGGCGATCATCAACTTCGGGATGAAGGACGCCTGGAAGAAGGCGCCGGTCAGCCTGGAAGTGTGCTGGGTCATGCAGACCTGGAAGGACAAGGGCTGGGACGTCGACTACATCATCGAGCAGTCGCTCAAATGGCACATCTCTTCCTTCAACGCGAAATCGTCTGCCGTGCCCGAGGAGTGGTGGCCGGCGGTGAATCGGTGGCTCACGAGGATGGGCTATCGCTTCGTGCTCCGCAAGCTCACGTATCCCTCGACGGTGGAGCGGGGCGGCAGGCTGACGTTCACCTCGTGGTGGGAGAACAAGGGCGCTGCCCCGTGCTACCGCCCGTTTCGACTGGCGTTTCGCCTGCACAATCGCACGAACGAGCGGATTGTCGTCACCGGCGCCGACCTGCGATCGTGGCTGCCGGGCGACAACCTGTACGACGGCTCCGTCGAGATTCCCGCCGACATGCCGGACGGGGCGTACGACCTTCAGATCGGTGTTCTGGACGAGCGTTTCGATGAGCCTGTCGTGAAGCTGGCCATTGAAGGTCGCCGGTCGGACGGCTGGTACGACCTGGGCAGGATCAACGTGCGACGTTGAGTGTTCGCTGCGTGTGCGACGCATAGAAAAGAGGCCCACGCTGATTCGCTCAGCGTGGGCCTCGGAACGACATAGAGTCGTTGGCCGGCGCAGGCACGCGCTTCATGGCCTGCGCCCGACGAGGAGCTACATCCCTGCCATCAGATCCACGATCTCGCCGACCTCGTCGAAGCAGTAGTGAATCGACAGCTATTCTACTACTTCTTCTTCGGCGTCGGCACCGAAACCGGCCAGGTACAGCATCTCTTCGGCCGACAGGGCCCTGTTGTAGATGGCGACCTCGTCGATCGCGCCGATCCAGTCACAGCTCCAGCCGTCCGAGCCGATCAGCACCGGCGTCGGGCTGCTGGTGATCGCGCCCATGGGCGTCGATTCGGTGGCCTGGCCGTTGAGATAGGCGGTGAGCGTTTCGCCGTCGGCCGAGCAGGCGATGTGATGCCACTCACCCTGCGCCAGGTTCTGGTTGACATAGGCCCAGGCCCTCGGCGAGGTATTGAACGTGAACGCCATGTAGGGCTTGGCGCTGCCCCAGCCGTAACGCACCTGCCAGCTCCAACTGGGGTTGGCTGTGCTGAACGCCTTGGCCATCGGCGCGGTCTCCGTGCCCTGGCCCTCCGGGTCCTCGGCGTCCGGGCGGATCCACAGCGACAGCGAGATCGGACCGGTGATGTCGAGCAGGGCATTGTGGGCCACCTCGATGTAGTCGCCATCCCCGTCGAACAGCATCGCGCCGCCGGAAGCCCCATCGGTCGGCGTGGTATCGCCCATCACCACCCCGTCCAGACCGTGGCCCGATGCATCGCCGGCATCGGCGTCCAGCGGATAGTAGGCCACGAGGCCGTCAGTGCCCGGGTCCGTCGGTGTCGGCGGGGCCGCCAGGATAGCCGTAGCCCACTGAGAGGCGTCGTTCCAGCCTTCTGTGGCGGAGAAGGAGAGCATCTTGCCTTCGCGTGTGTCGCCGCCGTCATCGTCATCATTGTAGTAGCAGTCAATGCCGATCAAGTCACCCGCCTGCGGCGCTACGCCCTGGATCGACAGCCAGGGCAGCTTGATCTCAATGCGCCAGCCGGTCGCCGTGGTTACCTGAGCCTGTTCAATCCCTTCGGTGTATCCTGTAATGTTGGTTCCCTGTACGTCGTCTGCGGTCCACCCGAACGTATACTGGTGATCGTCTCCGGACAGCGGGGTGCTCAGCTTGGTGTTGCCGCCGTCGAAGTAGACCTCCACGCTGTCGTCTTGCCAGGCTGCGGCCGAATCGTTCTGCAGGCTGTCGTCGGTGACATCCAGGAGAACATAGAGATTCTCGGCGTCATACAACACCTTCCAGGTGCCGGAGCCATCGGCCGGATCATCCAGCGGAACGAAAGACTGCGTCGAGGCGACCGACCAGATGGCATCGACCTCGCCGTCGATCTCAGGGGGCATCACGGCGTAACCGATCTCCAGATTGATCTCTTCGACACCCGCCACGATCGCCTGCACCTCCAGTTTGGTCAGCGCCCGGTTGTAGACGCGTGCCTCGCTCAGGAATCCACGCCAATTCTCGCCCTCAGCGCCCTCATTGTCGCCGCCGAAGAACAGCGGTTGCGGAAAGTCCAGAGGCTGCGTGATCGTCTTGGAGCCGCCTTCGGTGCCGTTGCGGTAATAGGTCAACTGATCGCCGACCTTCACGACCGCATGGTGGAGCCACACGTCGGCGGGGATGTCCTCATACTCCATGTTGTCGTTGCCGTTGCCGTTCATGTGCCACTCGAATTTCGTCGGTGTGAACTTGATGAACTGCCGCGGCACGAAATCGACGGCGTTCTCATCCTTTCGGTTGCCAAAAATGATATCGTTGACCCCTGTTTGGCCGGCGTCCTGCTTGGCCCAGAAGGCCCAGGTGAAGTCGTTCGTCAGCGTCATCTGGGGGATGGTCCCGGCGCGAACATAGGCCCCACTCGCCTCCCCGTTGAAACTGATGACCATGCCGCGTTCCGGATCCTCCACCCAGACCGAGCCGTCCGGTCCCAGGCCGGCGTTGGGGTTGTGGATCGTGCCGTCGGCGCCGCTGCCGGACAGATCGACGGCCGTCTCCCCGGCGCCTTCATTCAAGGGCCACCATCCCACAAGGTTGGGATCGGCCGCTTTCGTCCCGCCGGCAAACGCCAGACCAAGGACCAGAGCAAACGAAGCCAGACAAAGCAATCTCTTACACATAGCCGTGTTCCTCCCCGAAAGGTCACCTGAATTGCGATTTGTGCCTTGGCTACACGCCAAGGCAACGGATACCGAATTCCGCGATTGCTCCACTGTTGCCCAGGACAGTTGTGTAGGACCGCACCTCCTTCCTTCCCAAAAACAAGGCGAGCCATCAGTTGAGATGGGTATAGCTGAACTGCGAGACAAAGAGTCATCCCTCCCGACTCGGCGCCTCGCATGACATGGCCCGATTCCTCCTCATCGAAAGACTCCGACACCTGCGTCGGCCAAATGATCACCGACCACGTCCGGCCGACGTCGCGCACAAGCTTCGCAGATTCCAGATACCGCGCCGTGCACCCTCCCGTCAAGGCAGAAGACCTGTCAACCTGGGATCGTGTCTGCACGAGCCTCAGGGTCGAACGACGCGGATGCTCAGTAGTCCTTGAAGGCCCTCATCCAGGCGGGCCAGTCATCGGGCCTGACGCCGCCGGCCGTGGTCCACGCGTTGGACGTATTGAATGTGCGGGTCCATTTGAAGGTCCACAACTCCTTGAGCCCGACCTTGCGGGTGCTCAGATCGGCAAAGAGATAGTTCACGTACCCCGAGTGGCGGTCCATGCAGACGAGGGCCCACTCATTGAGGCCGGAGACATCTCCCTCGATCGCCGGCGGGCCGGAATTGGCGTTCGGATACACGTCCACGTACGCGCAATCGAAGAACAGCGGCACGTTCGCCGGGTCCTTGATCGTGTTGCGGTCCCTCCAGTACTCGGCGGCGCTGCGGTCGCAGATCCATTCGTTCTGGCCGTAGCTGCCGATATCGACGGTTTCCTTATCTTTGAGGTTGGCCCAGCCCTGCCGGTCCCAGGACCAGGCCCGCGTGGCAAAGGGACCGGGTATGACCATCGGGCGCGTGGCCGCCGGACAGATGGTCAACTTCCCTCGATCCTGGTAGTAGGGCATCAGGATGACGAGCCAGTCATTCGCCGCGTCCCCGCCGGTTGTGCCACCGGTGTTGAATTTGCCGTTGCTGTCCTCCGTGTACATGTGCCAGATGTAGCTCCATTGCTTGAGATTGGACAGACAGGCGACGGCACGAGCCTGCTTGCGGGCCCGGTGCAGGCTGGGCATCAGGATGGACATGAGCAGGGCGATGATGGCCACGACCACGAGAAGCTCGATCAGTGTGAAGGCACGTCTTGCGGCGGTCATGCTGCACCTCGTCAAAAGAGACCTCATGGACGAAAGCGGCTATTGACAGTTTACACTCGCAAGCGTCTGTTGTCCACCTTGCCGTTCCAGCAGCCGGCAAAGCGCGACGGGTGGCAGCCTCAAGCGCAGCTTGGGGATGGCTAGACGATAGAAACCATCCCCAAGTCCTGCGGACTTGAGGTTGCCACCCGCCTCTGGCTCTAAGTGCCTGTGGATTAGAGGGATAGCTCCGTAGGGTGCGTGCCGCAGCCCTTCGGCCTCCCGATGGAATCGGTGTGCGCTGCACACCCTGTGCACTATGCCGGGCAATGACGCCGAAATGGATGCCGGATATGTTGAGATTCGCACATGGATTCTGATATGATGGAAGAGGTGCCGAGGATAGATTTGTGAAGGCACGTGGGGGATTCCGGCTGAGGTGCGACAGGAGGATTTGGCCATGACTACCGCGAGAAGATCATCAACCGTGTACGCTGTGTCTGCCGTCGTCTGTCTACTGTGCCTGTCTCAAAGCAGCGCCCAGGTTGATCCCGATGCCATCGTCGGGGTCTGGCTCTTTGACGAAGGCTCGGGCAGCCTTGCCAAAGACAGTTCGGGGCATGGTTACGACGCCGAGCTGAAAGCAAGTCCTGCATGGGTGGGGGGGCGCCACGGCTCGGCTCTGGAGTTCAACGGCGCCAGTTATCTGGAGATTCGCCAGTCCAGCGCGAATCTGGCCTTCGGCGGAACCGCGCCGTTCAGTATCACAGCCTGGGTCAAGAACCGGGGCGGCGGCACCGTCATGAGCAAGTTCAACGCGGGTGTCATCGGCGCCTATATCCTCCGCATCGGCGGGGGCGGCACCGTCTCGTTCCATCGCGAAGTCGCACCCTGGTCCTATTCCGGCAGCCTGACGCTGCCCAACGACGAGTTCGGGCATGTCGCGGTGACCTACGACGGGGCGACGATGAGGATCTATGTGAACGGCGTTCCGGATGCCGAACAGGCGCGAGGCGCTCAGAATACCGATACCGTGACGCCGGTTCTCATCGGCGCACAGTGGACCGGCGGTGTGCCGAGCGAGTTCTTCAGCGGTGTGCTCGACGAGGTCGCTCTGTTCGATGTCGCTCTGACGGTTGAGGAAATCGCAGAGGTCATGAGAGGGCTCACCTCTTCGAAGGCCACATCTCCGATCCCGGCCGACGGTGCCACCGATGTAGCGCGGGACACGAGCCTGAGCTGGACGGCGACGGACACGGCGGCAACCCACGACGTCTACTTCGGCACGAGTTGGGCGGATGTCAATGCGGCCAGCGCCGCGGCGCCTCTGGGGGTGCTGGCCAGCCAGGGCCAGACGGAAACGATCTACACGCCCAGTGACGTTCTGACGTACGGGGCCACCTGTTTCTGGCGGATCGATGAAGTCAACGGCGCCCCGGACTACACCGTGTTCAAGGGAAACGTCTGGAGTTTCACGGTCGAGCCGTTCGCTTATCCGATTCGCAACATCATCGCCACGAGCAACGCGGCCTCCGGCGAAGGGCAGGGGCCGGAGAACACCGTCAACGGCTCCGGATTGAGCGCCGACGACAAGCACTCGATCGAGACCACGGACATGTGGCTGGTCGGGCCCAGCGCCGAGACGGTGTACATCCAATACGAGTTCGACGGCGTGTACAAGCTGCACGAGATGCTGGTGTGGAATTACAACGTGCCGTTTGAGCCGCTCTTGGGCTTCGGGCTCAAAGACGTCACGATCGAGTATTCCGAGAATGGCGCGGACTGGACGGTCTGGGGCGACGTGCAATTCGCCCAGGCCACCGCCAGGAGCGACTACTCGGCCAACACGGCCGTTGACCTCGGAGGCATCGCCGCCCAATTCGTCAAGATCGTCGTACACAGCGGGTACGGCCTGCTGGGCCAGTATGGCCTCAGCGAGGTCCGCTTTCTGTTCGTTCCGGTGGTGGCTCGCGAGCCGCTGCCGGCGGACGGCGCTGCGGACGTGGCGGTGGACGCGACGCTCCGTTGGCGGGCCGGTCGCGGGGCAGCCATGCACCAGGTCCACCTCAGCCCCGACGAAGCGGCGGTGGCCGAGGGCGCCGCTCTGGCCGACACCGTCACGGATGCGAGCTACACGCCGGCGGACCTCCATCTGGCGACCACCTATTTCTGGAGGATCGACGAGGTCGATGAGGCCGACCCTGCCGGCACGTGGTCCGGCCCGGTCTGGAGCTTCACGACCCAGGAATTTCTGGTCGTCGACGATTTTGAGGCGTATACCGACGATGAAGGCAGCCGCATCTTCGAGACGTGGGTCGACGGCTGGGAGAACCAAACCGGCTCGACGGTCGGACATCTCGACGCGCCCTTCGCCGAGAGGGCCATCGTCCACAGCGGCAGCCAGGCCATGCCGCTGTTCTACGACAATGCGGGTGTCGCGGTGGCCGAGGCGGTTCGCACGTTCGACGCCCCGCAGGATTGGACGCCGAACGGCATCCAGAGCCTTTCGTTGTACTTCCGCGGCGCCCAGGGCAACGACGGGCGCCTGTATCTCAAGATCAACGGGACCAGGGTCGAGTACAGTGGCGATGCCGCCGACATCAATAAGTCCATGTGGCAGCCGTGGAACGTCGATTTGTCGAGCGTCGGCGCGGACGTCAGCCGTGTCACCGAATTGACCATCGGCGTCGAAGGAGCCGGCGCCGCCGGCGTCGTGTACATCGACGACCTCCGGCTGTATCCCGGGACGCCCGAATTCATCACACCCATCGAGCCGGCCCCGGCGAATCTGGTGCTCCACTATGCGCTGGACGAGGGGTCGGGCCACGCCGCGACCGATTCTTCCGGCAGCGGAAACCACGGCACGATCGAAGGCAACCCTGCCTGGATTGCCGGCGTCTCCGGCAGCGCCCTGAGTTTTCACGCCGGCCGCGATTATGTCACTACCGGCAAGAGCCTGCTCAATGACCTGACGGAATTCACGATTGCCTGCTGGCTGAAGGGAGACCTTTCTCAGGCGAACCGCAGCGGGTTGGTGGGCCAGAACGATTGCATCGAGTATGGGATTTCCGCAAGCAACAATATCCAGATTTGGAGCGCTGCCAGCGGCGCCGTCAACCTGGCCTGGCCCTACGATGCCGCCGCCGACTGGCATCACGTCGTCGCGGTGGGCAACGGCACGTCCGTGACGATCTATCTGGACGGCCGGGCGGCGGTTTCCGGCGGCACAGCGATTACCGACACCTACGGTTCGTCCACCTTTCCCGTCAACATCGGCGGCGGCGGGATCTTCGACGCCACCGAAAACTGGCTCACCGGGGACATCGACGAAATCTATATCTATCAGCGAGCCCTTTCGGCCGCCGAAGTGGCCGGACTGGCCGGCCGGACCCAACCGCTGGCGATCCCGTTCTGAGGCGTCCTCATACGGATTCGGGGAAATCCTTGCGCTCCCTTGTCATCCTGAACGGAGCGCAGCAGAGTGAAGGATCTGGGCTGCGACTGGGGAGGCCGTTTTCTTCGCCGGCCAGATCCTTCGGCTTCGCCTCAGGATGACAACCAAGACGTCACCCGAGAATCTTCTTGCATGTGTTCTCGCAGCCAGATCGCCGGCTGATGTGCTTGTTCGGTTCGATCAGGCCCTGTAGTCCGCCGCAGGCGGAATCTCCTGCCGGAGCCACACCTTACGGCTGCAAGTGCATCTGCATGAATTGCATGAACACGGGCCAGTCCGCCGGAGCAGGGCCGTGGCCGCCGTCGTGCATGAAGTAGCCGATCGTGTGCAGGATAGGCTCGCCAGCGGCGGGCATCTTGTCCGTGCCCAGTCCCTGCTTGCCCAGCAGCTCGTACACCGGGCCCGCGGCGACCGCCGCGAGAAACTCGCCATACGGGTCCGACCATTTGTCCGTGTTGCCCGTCTGCAGGAGCACCGGACGCGGTGCGATCAGCGCGACCAGCATGTGCGCATCGACCGGAAACTCGGCCACCTTGTCCGCCCACTTGCCGTAGTTGGTGCAGAACTGATACGCGTATCGTGTCGGCGCCGCTAAATGGCCGATGGTCTCGCCATAGTTGCGCCGGCTCAGCGCTGCGCCGCCCTCGCCCGAACAACTGGCGATCACCATTGCGATGCGCGGATCGTGCGCTCCTGCCCACAGCACCGTCTTGCCCAGACGCGACACGCCCGTGATCGCCACGCGTTTGGCGTCCACGTCTTCGTCCGTCTCGAAGTAATCCATGGCCCGGCTCATGCCCCACGCCCAGGCGGCGATGGAACCCCACTCCTCCGGCCCTGGTTCCGTTTGTCCCTCTTTCAGATAGAGCTTCCGCACGCCATAGGCGACCGCGCCCGGCGCATCGGGGTCGACGTCGCTATAGTTGAACGTGGCGAAGCCGAACCCTTTCTCCAGCAGCGGCATCACGTCCATGAATCCGAACCCTCTCGTGGCGGGCACCCGCTTGTTTTGACGCCGGTCCCAGAACGTGCCGACCTTCACATTGGGATCGTTCACCATGGTGTTGTTTCCGGCAAAGCCCAGATTCAACAGCAGCGGCACGGGCTTGTCCGCGCCGGCGGGCAGGTAGATCAGCAAATCCATCTGGGGGCCGGCCTTGTCCTTGGAGAAGTAGATCGTCACCTGTCGGCGAATCGCCTTTCCACCGAACGCCCGCCCGCCCTCGTCGAACACGTCGAAGCTCATGTCGGCGGGCCGGCCCGGGCTGCGGCCGTACTGGTTCTCCTCGAAGAGCCTGACGATCTCGGGTCGGCGTTTCTCGAACCAGGTGGCGGCGTCGCGCACCGGCTGGCCGTCGGCGAGTTTCAGCACGTCCGGCAGCGTGTACGGCCCGACCTTGGCCTCCGTGTAGTTGACAGGGATGCCCGCCACGCTCTCATCGGGCGAGTCCGCGATCTGTGCCGGCGCAGCGCCACAGACGAACAGCAAGACCAGACAGCAACCGACAGTTCTCATCGCACTGACCCTTTCAGGATGTTCATTGACTGATTGTGGAGATCACGGTGACCGGACCGAGCAATCCCGACTCGGCCGGGGTCTGGGGGCCGCCGAAGCCCGCCATCGGGCCGAAGCCGCCGGCAGGCATCGCCAGCACCTTCCGGTCGGCCGGGACCAGCCGGTCGCCGATCTGGCGATTCGTCCACTGGTTCGTGACCTTGATGCTCAGTTGGTTCTCGCCCGGCTTGAGCGAGTCGGTCACGTCCACCTGATACGGTGGCTTCCAAAGCGTGGCGGGCGGCCCGCCATTGATGGACACCTCTGCGATGTCATGCACGGCCCCCAGGTCCAGCACGAGTCGGGCGCCCGACTGGAACCAGCTCTGCGGCGCCTGGATTGTCCTGGTGTAGGTGGCCGTGCCGGAGAAGTACTTCACCCCTGGGTCCGCATGCGCGGTCCAGGATTCCAGATGAGCCAGCTGAATCCTCTCGGGCGCGCCGAGGTTCGCAGGGAACGTGACATCCCACGGTCCGCTCACGCTCGCCAGCGTCGCGGTAGTGCGCTGCGGCAGCGTACGGGTTGGCGACGAAGCGGCCTGGCGGAAGACCACGAACACACTCTCATGTGGTGAGAGGCCAAGCGGGACGATCGTGCGATCCTCCACGATGCGGTACGAAGCCGGCTCGATCCGGCCCGTGTCCGGATGCCAAAGCTCTGCCTCCCTGCCGCTGACGCGGAAGCGAGCCTGAACGTCCTGCGTAGCGTCGGTGAGATTCGCGATGTAATAGATGTCCGCATCGCAGGTTCGCCGATGCGTCCATGCGATGTCGGCACCCAGTCCCGTGGCAAACTCGGCATCCTTCGGAATGTTCAATGATGCCAGGACATCCTCCAACGGCAGGCCCCAGACGACCCCGCCCTTGCCGACATAACGGATGGTCCGACTGACGCCGTCGAGGTCGCCCCACACTTCAGCCGCCAGCTCCGGCACATCCCGGTCCGATTCCGGCCGGGCCGCCAGGCTCGGGGAGCGCACGGGCCTGGGCCCCACAACGGTTGCCCCGCCCAGAACCAGATCGCGAATCCTGCGGAGCAGTTCCGGCCGCATCTTGTCTGTTTGCGGCAGCACCAGCACGCGGTAACTCATGCCATCGGACAGCGTCAGCCGGCCGTCGGAACCGACCGACATCCGATTCAACAGCACGTCGGCATTGATATAGTCGAAGTCATAACCCTCGGGCGGCTTCGGCGTCAGTCCCGCGCCCCAGATCGGCATCGTCGACGGCGCGCCTTCGTCCAGCAGGTACGCCAGATCGGCCACGAACAGGCCCTGCTGCAACAGGAATGACTGGCGGGCCAGATAATCCATGAAAGGCCTGGCCTGCTCGGCCCACGTGATGTTGCGGTGGATATGCGTGCCGACCATCGCGTTGCCGGGCTTGGTGTCGAGCGGCTGATGCGCCGAAGTGTGGAAGACGATCCGGTTGACGCCCTGGGCGAACCAGTAATCGGAGACCTTTTTCATCGCGTACGGCGCTTCGTAGCCGCCGCCTGTATAAGACTCGGTTGCGACGAGCGTCTTGCCGAAGACGTGCGCCGCCGAAGCCGCCCCGCGAACGTCCTGATAGTACATCAGCGGCGGATGCATCTTGCCCACCCAGAACTCGCCCATCGGGATCGCGACCTTGCTCTTGTTGAGCAGGGTGTCCTCGGGAATCTCCAGCGAGACGCCCGCCGCCTCCCCGTAGATTCCGACGCCGTGCTGGCCCAACAGGTCGGCCATCACGCCGTAGTGACAGTCGGCCCACATGTCGGCCAGCGTCCGGCGGAAATCCCACAGAAAGCGGTCGCTGGCCTCGGCGCTCTCGACGACGCGCCCGGTCAGAATCGCCAGATACGGCGTGGGGTCGT
Source organism: uncultured Pirellulales bacterium (assembly GCA_964575615.1). Taxonomy (GTDB): domain Bacteria; phylum Planctomycetota; class Phycisphaerae; order Sedimentisphaerales; family Anaerobacaceae; genus Anaerobaca. The sequence goes on from CAZNSM010000036.1 coordinate 24,215, forward strand.
AGCCGCGACGCTTGCGAAACTCGTCGATTATCTCCTCCGTCCAGTTCTGGCGTCCGGCCTCCCAGCTATCCATCACCACGTATTGCAGGCTCTTGCCGAACAGCGGCCCCAGCGCCTTGGCCAGCGGATCGAAGTAGCCGTGATAGTAGGCTTCCATGTGTTTGGCACTGAGCTTGTCGGCCTCGTA
>CAZNSM010000036.1:24501-32921 GCA_964575615.1 uncultured Pirellulales bacterium
CTCCTGGCTCATCGTCGGGCCGGGGCCCAACGGCGCGCCGGTCATCTCGATGCGGTAGATCTTCGCCGTTGTCTCGGGCAGTGCAAACGTGCGTATCCTGCCCTGGCGGTAGAGCTGCGCGCCCGGCAGCGTCACGATGGTTCGCAAGTGCTCGATGTCGTCGCCCGCCAGCACTCGACCGACGGGAATGCCGGCGGGTCCGGCAATCGTGATGGCCCGGGCGCCGAACGACTGAGCGAACTCGATCTGAAGCCACGCGGCGGCGCCTTCGGCGGGCGGGCGAATCGTCGCGGCCGAATTCCAGTCATCGTCGAACAGTGGTCCGGCGTCGATGTCGCCGGCGCTGGTCGTCACTTTCGGGTTCAGGGCAACCATGTCAACTTCCGCCGCCGGAGTGCGGAAGGCGATGACCGCGCTGTCGCCGTACCACGTGGGGTCCGGCTGCGGACTGCGACCGCCGGCGCCCTGGTTCTGAAACGGTCCGTTGTTGGACGGAGGCTGCGGCAGCTTGCCGGCGAACCGCTGCGGTCCTTCCACGGTCGTCTCGCTCCAGACGAGCTTCTTCATCGCCTGCTCGGGCCTGACCCACGGTCCGCCCGTCTCGCTCCAGCCGGCGGAGCTGAAGATTGCCAGCTCCAGTCCCAGTCGTTGGGCCTCGGTGGCGGCGTGACGGACGGCGTCCAGCCACTTGGGGCTGCCGAACTCGATCTTCTCGTCGATGGTCTGGCCGAACCCGAAGCTGACGTCGGCCAGTTGACAGCCGCCGATGCCGACGCGCTTCATCCATTCGAGGTCTTTTGTGATTCCCTCTCTCGTGACGTTGCCGCCGGTCCAATGCCACCAGGTCCGCGGCCTGGCCGAATCGGGCGGGTCCAGGAAGCCTCGTTCGAACGAATCGGCAGGCGGTGGGGGCGAATCATCATTCGGCCCTGCATAGACCGATGCCAGCGCCGTAACAACCGAAAGCCCCGCGATGGTTGCCAATGTGAGAACCGCTCTCCGCACTTCGTTCATCGTTCGCCCCTGTCCATGAGTGACCTGTTTGTGGCGGGCCCATGAGGGCACACTTCCTTTTCGTCCTTTGGGTCCCTCAGGTCCTTCCTGGACCAAAAGGACCTAAGGTAGGGGCGAATAATGATTCGCCCCTACGGTCTGCGGTCGAGGACGCGCTCGGCTCCGGCGGCGAGCTGTCGCAACGATCCGGGCTCGACCAGGATCACCTTCGCTTCCACGTCCAGCACGGTCGCGATGCGCTGGGCGATCTGGACGCGCAGCGTCTCGATCGCTTTGATCCTGTCGACCGACTGGATGGCGCCGGAAATCTCCACGCGAATCTGGACGGTGTCAATACCGCCTTCCTGATCGAGAATGATCTGAAAGTACGGACTGACGCCTTCGAACCCGCCGAGGATCTCCTCGATCTGGGAAGGGAAGAACCCGACGCCGCGAACGAGGATCAGGTCATCGGTGCGTCCCGAGACAGGCGCCATGCGCAGGAAGGTCCGCCCGCAGGCGCAGGGTTCGGCGATCAGTCGCGTGACGTCGCCCGTGCGATAGCGGATCAGCGGAAAGCCTTCCTTCAGGATCGTCGTGAGAACCAGTTCGCCTTCCTCGCCGACCGTGACCGGCGCGAGCGTCTTGGGGTTGATGACCTCGACGATGAACTGGTCCTCGTTGATGTGCAGGCCGTGGCGCAGGTGGCACTCGCCGGCCACGCCGGGACCCATGACCTCGGTCGGGCCGTACGTGTCGATCGACGTGATGCGCAGCCGCTCCTCTAATTGCCGGCGCAGTGGGTCGCTCCATCGCTCGCCGCCAAAGAGGCCCAGTCGCAGAGACAATCGTTCCAGGCGGACCTGCGCCTCATCGAGGCTGACCGCGATGTTCAGGGCATGGCTGGGCGTCGAGATCAGGACGGTGGTCTTGAAATCCCGCATGACGACGATCTGCTTGGCCACGCTGGTCGCCAGAGAGGCCGGGATCACCGAGGCGCCGACCCGCTCGGCGCCCTGGTGGAAGCCGAATCCTTCCGCGAACAGGCTGTAGTGTAGCGCGATCTGGACGACGTCGTGCTGGGTGACGCCGGCGGCGGCCAGCAGGCGGGCGGCGCACTGTCTCCAGTTGCGCAGGTCATTTTGCGTGTACCCCACGACGATCGGCCGAGTGGCGGTGCCCGAGGTGGTGTGGATCCGCACGATGTCCCGCAAGGGGACCGCGAACATGTCGTACGGATAGCTCTTCTGGAGGTCCTCCTTCGTGGTGAAAGGAAGCTCCTGCAGCGCCTGGATGTCCCTGATCCGTTCGAGGTTGACGCAGTGCGTGTCGAACGCGGCTTTGTAGAAGGCGACGTTGCGATACACGCGATTGAGCGTCGATTGCAGCCGCTCGAACTGAAGCTGCTCCAACTCGTTGCGCGGGAGGGTCTCACATTTCGGGTCGTACATGCTTGTCTGGTCCATAAGGCAACCCCGATCTCAATGAAGCACGAAATCCAAATCTTGAAATCCGAATATCGACGGTGAAAGCAAAGATCAAATAGCAAAGTGCAAAATGGAGGAAATCATCCGCCTGCGGCGGATTCTGCTGTTTTGATATTTGCTTTTTGCTCTTTGATACTCGGTCTTAAGGTTTTAGTCATTCGTGCTTGTTTCGAGTTTCGAGATTCGGATTTCGGATTTCTCTTTATTCATCGATGCGTCGATACTCTTTGCCCAGATAGGCTCGCTGCACCTCCGGATTGTCGCTCAACTGCCGGGACGGTCCCTGCAGGACGATCTGGCCGGTCTCGATCACGTAGCCCCGGTCGGCGACCGCCAGAGCGGCCCGTGCATTCTGTTCCACGAGCAAGATGGTCAGGCCGTTGCGCTTGAGGGTGACGATCTTCTCGTAGATGCTCTGGACGAGCAGCGGGGCGACGCCGAGCGAGGGCTCGTCCATCATCAGCAGTCTGGGGCGGCTCATCAAGGCCCGGCCGATGGCGAGCATCTGCTGCTGGCCCCCGGAGAGCGTGCCGGCCAACTGGTTCGAGCGTTCCTTGAGGATGCCGAAGAGATCGTAGACCTGCTCCAGGCTCTCGTCGACACCGGCGCTGTTGTCCACGTGCCGCCGGCAGAACGCGCCGAGAAGGAGGTTCTCCCGCACGGTCATAGTGCCGAACACGTGCCGGCCCTCCGGGACGAGGCTGCATCCAAGGGCGACGATCTTCTCCGCCGGCCGGCCGCGGATGTTCTGCTTGTCGAACGCGATCTCGCCCGATCGGGCCTTCAGGACGCCCGCGATGGTCTTGAGCAGCGTGGTCTTGCCCGCTCCGTTGGCGCCGATCACCGCCACCGCCTCGCCCGCCGAGACGTGCAGGCTGATTCCCTTGAGGACCCGCAGGGGGCCGTAGCCGGCTTCCAAATTGAGGATCCTAAGCATGGTCGTCCCCCAGGTAGATCCGGATCACGTCGGGGTTGTGCTGGATCGCCGCCGGCGGGCCTTCGGCGATCTTCTGCCCCTGATCGAGCACGAGCACCTCGTCCGAGATGTCCATGACCAGTGACATATCGTGCTCCACGATCAGGCACGTGACGCCCCGGTCGCGAATCCTGAGGATCAGGCGGGACAGTTCCTGGGTCTCATAGATATTCAGTCCGGCGGCGGGCTCGTCGAGCAGCAGCAGGGCCGGCTCGGTGGCCAGGGCGCGGGCAAACTCCACCAGTCGCTGACGGCCGAAGGAGAGGTTCGACGCGGTCTCGCCGGCGCAGGACGCCAGTCCGAGGTCCGCGAGGATCTCCGTCGCCTTGGTCTGCGTCTGGCGATCTTCCCGCCAGGTCCACGGCAGATTCAGCATGCCCGCGAGGAAGCCCGAGCGCGTCCGTGGATGCCGGCCCACCATGACGTTCTCATGCACCGTCATGTGCGGGAACAGCTTGGTCGTCTGGAAGGTGCGGGCGATTCCCATCGCCGCGACCGCATGGGGCTTCCACGCCGTGATTCGTTTGCCTCGAAAGACGACCTCGCCCTCTTGCGGGGCGGTCGTGCCGGCGATCAGGTTGAACAGCGTGGTCTTGCCCGCGCCGTTGGGACCGATGACCGCCTTGATCGCGCCCGTGCGCACCGTCATGCTGACGTCTTTGACCGCGTGAACGCCTCCGAACGAGCGGTGCAGGTGCTTCGTTTCCAGGAGGACCTCGCTCATAGACCCTCCTCGCACGGTCCGAAGAGAAACACGAATCTCGAAGCATGAAATCCGAAACAAGCACGAATGGCCAAAACCCCAAATCCAAAACAAACCGTCCGAAGGGCGCAAGCGTTTCGATCATTCATGCTTCCGGTTTCGGACTTGTTTCGGATTTCGGATTTCGGATTTCGGATTTTCTTAAGCACGTTTCCTCCTCGGCAGCAGGGAGGTTGCCGTCCGCCACCTGGGCACTTGCAGCAGGCCCTGAGGGGCGAGGATCATGACGCCGATGAGAATGGCGCCGAACACGGCATCGTCGAACGACCCGAAGACGCCGCGCAGCGACAGAAAATTCAGCAGGACGCCCATGAGCATCGCGCCCCAGAGGTTGGCCATGCCGCCGACTGCGACGATGGCGACGTATCGGACGGACTTCATGACGGTGGCCTCGGACGGGCCGATGCTTCCGTTGTAGTGGGTCAGCAGGGCGCCGCCGACCGCCGCGAACAGGGCGCTCAGGATGAAGGTCGCCAGCTTGTAGCGATACGTGTCGATGCCCAGCGAGTGGGCGGCTTCTTCGCTCTGGTGGATCGAGCGCAGCGCCCGGCCGACACGCGAGTGGACCAGGTTCAGCGACAGCACCATGGCCGCCAGGACGGCGAACCAGGCGATATAGTAATTCTGCACGCGGAACGGCGCTCTGCCGTTGACCTGGAGGCCGCCGACGAGGCCGAAGGCCGGCACATTCGAGATGCCGTCGGCCTGGCCGAGCAGCCGGGCGCCCAGGACGATGCGATAGATGATCAGGCCGAAGCCGAGCGTGGCCATGGCGAGGTAGTGGCCCTTGAGCCGGATCACGGGCAGGCCGATGGCCAGGGCGATCAGGGCGGCCAACAGCATGGCGGCCGCGAAGGCCAGCCACGGCGAAAACGAAAGGATGTCGCGGCCGTACATGTCCTGCCATTGCATCAGAAGTCCGAGCGAGTGCAGCAGTCCGATCGCCGGCGTTTCGCGCCAGTTGCCGAGGTCGTACGTGGTCAGGACGGCGACGGTGTAGCCGCCGATGGCGAAGAAGCCGGCGTGGCCCAGCGAGATCTGTCCGGCGTAGCCCATCAGCAGGCACAGCCCGATCACGACGAGGGCATAGTAGGCGGACATGGTGATCTGCGTCATGTAGTAGGTCTTGCCGGACGCCGCCAGCGCGACGTGCAGCACGACTACCAGGGCTGCTGCGGCGAGGACGGGGTAGTAGATTCGCAGCCGCATCATGCCGCCCTCAGAGCGCTCACGTCCCGGCGGGCAAACAGGCCGCTCGGACGGAAAACGAGGATCAACAGAAGCACCACGATGGCCGCGACCTCTTTGTACGAGGAGGGCAGCACGCTGACCACGAACGCCTCCAGAAGACCGAGGAACAGGCCCGCCGCCACCGCTGCCATGCTGTTGCCCATGCCGCCCAGGATCGCGACGGTGAAGCCTTTGATCGCCAGCGGGGCGCCCATGTCATACTGGGTCTGCGTGATGGGCGATACGACGCAGCCGGCCAGGGCGCCGATGCCGGCGCTGAGCATGAACGAGAGGGTGACCATCCAGCGGTCGTTGACGCCGCACAGGCATGCGGCCATCCGGTCGTCGGCGCAGGCACGCATGGCCCTGCCCGTCGTGGTGTACCGAAAGAAGAGCGTCAGCGCCGCCACGATGACGGCGCTGACGCCGAGCACCCAAAGCACCTGCGGTGAGATGTGCGCGCCCAGGATGGTGACGGTCGAGACCTCCGTGCCCGTGAAGTAGGGCAGCGACCGCACTTGCTCATCCCAGATGTGCAGCATGACCTCCCGCATCACGATCGACAGGCCGATGGTGATGACGATCAGCCGCAGCACCGAGGCGTTGCGGACCTGCCGGATGAAGACCAGCTCGACCACGGCCCCCAGGGCCGTCGTGATCAGAACCGCCCCGAGAATCGCCACCGGCAGCGGCGCGACCTCGGCCAGACTGACGGCCGTCATCGCGCCGACGATGAGGAACTCGCCCTGGGCGAAATTGATGATCCCCGTCGTGCAGTAGATGATGTTGAAGCCAATCGCCACGATGGCGTACACGCTGCCGACGGTGATGCCCGAGAGGGCGTACTGAACGAATAGGGCGAAATCCATGGATCTGTTTCGTCCCGGCTACTTCTGGTAGATGGCGAATTTCTGGTCCTTGACGGTCAGCATCTCGAAGGCGTCCAGGCCCAGGCCGTTGTGGTCCTGCGCCGAGAAGTTGAAGACGCCGGCGGTGCCGACCACGCCCTGGAGGTTCTCGATCGCGTCACGGACGGCCTTCGGGTCCGCCGAGCCCGCCTTCTTGATCGCCTCGGTGAGTATCAGGATGGCGTCGTAGGCATGGCCGCCGAAGGTGCTGGCGTCCTCGTTGTACCTGGACTCATAGTCCTTTTTGTACTGGGTCAGCAGGGCCTTTTGGGGATGATCCGCAGGCAGACTGTCCGCCACGAGCAATCGCCCGCAGGGGAAGATCGTGCCGTTGGCGGCCTCTCCGCTGCCCTGGACGTACTTGATGTTGCCGTAGCCGTGGCTCTGGAACAGGGGCACGTCCAGTTGGATCTGCTTCATGTTCTTGGCGACGATGCCCTGGGCCGGCTCGATGGACCAGTTCACCACCGCCTGTACGCCGGCGCCTTTGACCTTGGTCAGAACGCCCGTCAGGTCTGTGGACTCTTTCTCATAGACCTCGTTGACGAGGATCTCGACGCCGTTTTCGGGGGCCATCTTCTCCAGGTGGGCCTTCCCGCCTTTGCCAAAGCCCGTATTGCTCGTGATGACGCCGATCTTGGTGATCCCCAGATCCTTCATCGTGTTGAAGATCCACTGGGCGGCCTGGCTGTCCTTCTGCGGGGTCTTGAAGACGTAGCTGGCCAGCGGAATGACGATCTCCTCGGCGGCGGCACAAGACAGCAGGATCGTCTGGCCTTCCTGACAGATGCTCTTGATCTGGAGGCTCTCTCCGCTGGTCGACGGGCCGAGGATCGCCAGGACCTTCTCCTCATCGATGAGCTGCTTGGCCAGCGAGATGGCCTTCTCCGGGCTGGCGCCGGAATCGCGTATGAGCAGCTCGACCTTGCGGCCCAGCACGCCGCCGGACTGGTTCAGTTTCTCCACGAACATCTCGACGGTCTTGGCTTCGGGAGCGCCGAGGAACGAGGCCGGGCCGGTGACGGCGAAGATGGCGCCCACCTTGATCGGCGCCGCAGCGGGAGCCGCCTGCTGCGGAGCCGGCGCTTCCGGCGACTTCTTGCACCCCGACAGAGGAATGACGCACGCCAGAACCAGAACCCCCAGAATCCCTGCCAATCGTGTTCGCATGATTCCCTTCCTTTCCGACCCCACCGGGTCAACAATGTTGGAAGTATAGCTTCCGGCTCAACGGAAACATCGGTTTTCGCGAGAATTTTCGCATCCCGACGTACGTCGGGACGGAATTCCCAGTCCAGGCCACATTGTATCGCAGACTCGCCCAGATTGGAACTCTGGCTTGTCCGCTTTTATAAAGTCCTCCGGCTGTTTCCGGCTGCTCCGATCCGAGGGCGTTCCGTGTCCCGGCGCTTCGCGTGTGCCAGGGCAGTTCTCGTAACGTCTTTGGCTTGAGGCGATTGTGTTGTCGTGTCGCCTTCTGGTCCGCCTCGAAACAGCGTCCGAAATGGGACAGAAGCCGGTCACAGAGGCCCCATCCGTCCCGCATTGGTCCCATCCCGGCCGATAAGGAAAACTTGATGCGCGACCTCGTCGCGCTTGCCTACTGCACGATGGGCCTGGCGAGCGATGCGCCTACATACAGGCGGTAGTCCTTGATCCTTCCGCCGACGGAGGGATCGCCTGCCCGCGGCACATAGCGGAGTCCGCCGATCGTCTCGGTCTTGCCCAGGTCTATCACCAGTCGGTGCGGGTGGCCGGGCTGCGCCTGGCTCCACTCGGTGTGCCAGAAATCCGCCGTCTGGCCGTTGATCGCGTTGAGCGCAGAGCCGTCTTCCTGGATCCGTTCCTCGCTGTCCACATAGGCGACGGTCCAGAGCGTGTGCGCGATGGGCCGGCCGTCGGTTCCCAACAGATCGAGTTCCGCGACAGCGGCGAAGGGCTTGTCGTCCACGGCGCTGAGGGTCTCCAGGCAGAACTGGCGGCCTTCGACGGGCCTGGCGAATCGCACCTCCTGGGCGGCCGGTCCGGGTGCGAAGGCGCCGCTGTGTACCGGCCGTACGCCC
>CAZNSM010000037.1:0-32412 GCA_964575615.1 uncultured Pirellulales bacterium
GATGTTCTCAATCGCATAGGCAAACGGCTCGCTGGTGAAGCTCCAGACCTCGCCTCTGTAGATCGTGCTGTCGGGCGCGGCGTTGACTTCATCGATGCGCCAGTAGTAGGTGGTCTCGAAATCGAGCACACCCGGTGGATCGTAACTGGACGTGGTCTGATTCTGGCTGACGAGTACGCCCATCGGGTTGGCCCGGCTCGCCGCGTTGACGTCGTCAAACGAGGTTCCGAAGTACACGTCGTGCGTCGCGGCAAACTCACCCGCATCCCAGCTCAGCGCTGCGTCACGAGGGACATCGATGGCCTCATCCGCAGGACTGGGGTTCTGCGCCAGCGACTGATCCGCCAGGCCCGCCATGATCTTGACAACCTCGCCATCGGCAAGCGGTTTATGGTAGACCTGCACGTCATCGATCATGCCATTCCAGTACTCACCACCGTTCCATTGGCCGATGTGTGTGTTTCCGCTAGCGCCTTTGTAAGGCGTGGCCGCTGCCTGGGCTACCATTTCACCGTTGAGGTAAATGCGTCGGTTCTGGTTCTCATAATCGTACCAGAGCGCGACATGATACCAGTTGCCCACTTCCAGCACCCCGGCGGGCGAATCCAGGTCATTGCTGTAGAATCCCATGCGAATGGTACCGCCGGCGATACATCGAACGTGCAGACTCAGGTCCGTCGTACTGCTCTGGGTCTGCGAGAAGAAGATGTGGTCGCTGGTGGTTTGCCCCGGATTGACCCACATGGCGACCGTGAAACTCTGATCGTTGAACGCGATGTGCGGGGCGTCCACATACGCATTGGAACCGTTCAACTGCAGCGCCGTCCCGAGCACACCGGTCACCCACGTGGCGCCACCTTCAACGGTGCCGTCGTTGCCGTTGCCGCTGCCGTCCGCCGCGACGGTCCCGGCGCCTTCATCAAGAGGCCACCAAGCGACAAGAGCGGGATCGAATCCGGCCATTGCCGACCAAGCCGGGCCCAGTACAGCCAAAAGGACCACCAACAGAGATGCTTTCTTACACATGTTTGTCCTCCTATAAAAAAGAAACGGTCAAACCTTGCACCCCTGTGCCTGCCAAAAGCCGGAACGTGTCCTGGACGAAGATCCTCCTTCGGGGCACCCGGGGTATCCTTCACAATATGGGGAGATGACGTCAGACTGCGCGCGCGTAACTCCTTCTCTTGGCAAGTTACAAGCTGCGGGAATCGACGAAAGGACATAAGAGTGCATGGAGACATCCTCCGCAGGAGTCCCCATTCTGTCTCATACCTGGCAGAACACCCTGTGCTACGACCTCCGACCGATACAGGCACCCACTCGCGGCCCGCAGGCCGCAACACATGAGCAGGTCCCAAAAAGCCTGTCTAAACCAACCCCTTTGTACCAAATTCCTGTCACGCAGGCAACCCTTTTCTGCCATTCCGGCGGAATCCTTTTTGGCCCGAATGACCTGCGGTCACAGGTCTGAACGCGGGACTTGGGGACGCAAACGGGCCCTGGAGGCCTGCTCGGAGTGACATTGGACGTGTCGGACCTGGGAGAGCGGCCCATGGAAGCGGAGTTTGTCACTCGTAGAAGAGGGCGATCGTGTAGCTGATTAGGAGCAGGCCGCCCAGCAGGAACACGTAGACCATATGCTGGTAAGACAGGCTCAACGTGAATGTCATGCCGGCGGCGGTCAGAATGACCGCTACTCCCGACGGGGTGCCCGCAATGCCGGCGATGGTGGCGGCCGCGCCGACCTGGATGGACGCGGCGGTGACGGTGGTCGCCGCCGAGGCGCTGTCGGCCGGGGCGGTCAGCAGGCCGAACAGCCCCAGAGCGGTCAGCAGAAGGCCCTTGCCGAACCCTCGCTTGGTCAGGCGGCGGTTGAGCGAGTGCCGGGCCCGAAAGAACAGCACGCGGGCCCGCAGCTCTTTGCAGTCCATCATCTCCGCGATCTCGGCGAAGGACAACTGCTCGTAGCAGCGCAGCGTCAGGACGCTGCGATAGGTCAGCTTCAATTGGGCCATCGCATCGACCACCGCCTCGGCCAGCTCCCGGCGCATCAGCCGGTCCAGCCCGTCGTCGTGGTCGCGGGCAAGGTAGTCCAGCAGGCGTCGGCGGCTCATCGACGAGAATTCGACCTGCTGGGCGCGGGCCCGTTCCCGGTAGTAGTGCTGGACCTGGCCCAAGGCGGTCCGGAACAGCCAGGGCCAGAATCGGTCCGGGTGCTCGATATCTTTGATGCTCTCGATCATTTTCAACAACGTCTCCTGCAAGAGGTCCTGGGTCAGGTCGTGGTTGAGGGTCAGCCGGTTGATGTAGGCGTAAAGTCTGCCCGTCACCACCTGGGCCAGGTGGTCCATGGCCTGCTGGTCCCCCCGTTGTGCCTGCCGGACCAGCTCGACGATATCGATCTCCGCACACATAGGCGTTGCTCGCTGGGTATAGTCCCGGTTCTTCCGCTTCGTTACACTCCTTTCCGGGATTTTCTCTTCCTGGGAGTATATCGGGACCTGTCCGGCCCGGACGAGTGGAAAACCGGGCTTCGTGTTGGCCATCCCGGCGCCGAACTCACATTTTTCTTCGAATCGGTGTAACGAACTGCCTATGACCTGGACTGAACTGCGAGAAGCGGACGGGTGAGGTGGGCAATGGGCCGCCGCGCGGAGGGACGGCCCATGCCCCCGCTACTCGGGAGGCGTCGATGAACGCGGGTGGACTGGCACCCGTGCTGCCGCCTGCGGCAAACGCAGCCAGAGGGAAAGGAGCGAAACCATGTACGGACGGGACAGACTCCATCGCATCTTCCTGTAGGTTGCCGTCGCAGCGCTCATGGTCCTCTGCGGCGATATGAGCGGGGGACCAATGGCGTTTGGAGGCGGTGGCGACGATCCGCCGCCGGGCCTGGATGCCGACATCCTCGGATATCTTCAGTTCCAGGCAGACGCCTGCGACAGCGCCGGCCGGACAGAGCCCATGGCCCTGACCAGAGCGCCGATCGTCAACAACGCGCTATATCTCACCGGAATCTACAAGTGCGGAAACATCGGTGGTTATGGCACGAGGTGGCGTATTCCGGAGCTGAACAAGGACAGCTTCACGCTGGTCATGCAGTTTTGTCCGCTGGACGACCGCGAAGGCCGCATCATCATCACTACTGGAGGGTCCCGTTGGATCAGCCTATCCTCTCTTTCCAAGGGAATGCTGAGGCTGGCTTTGAACAACAACAAGGTGACCTATCTCTGCTCCGGCGTGGCGATCGACACGTGCCAATGGCGCACCCTGGTTCTTGTGGTGGACGTGGCCTCCCGTCAGATACGAATGGCTCTCGACGGCCAGTCTGCTGATGGAATCGAATTGGCCGATGACTTCCGCTGGAACACCGACCCTACCGGCCCGGCCGATTTCACCTTTACCGGTCTCTATGCATTCTATGGCTATGTGGACAATGTGGCACTATACGGATGTGCGCTGTCCGAGGACGAGGTGGCGAACCTGATGGAGACCATGACATTCTTGACGGCGACTCCGTACCTTGCACCGAGGCCGCAGCCCTGTGTGGACCCCGACAGCGACGGTGACGGCCTGACCGACTACGAGGAATTCTCTCGGTATAAGACGAATCCCAACGACCCCGATACCGACGGTGACGGCATCCTGGATTCCGACGAGACGTATGAGCCAATTGGTCGGTGTCGTTAGGTGGTTGTGGGCGGGCGCTTGTTCTGGTAGCATGGCGTGAGCCCCCAGGGCGGCCGGGGTGTGTTTGGGCCGGGCCTGAGAGCCGCAATGGACGACCATGGAAAGGAGTGCCTGGCTCATGTCACTGCAACGATGCGCTTGTCTGTCGTTTTCTCTCGTGCTTTCCATCTTCGCGCCGGTCCAGGGGGCAGTCAAGGTCTGGCAGGAGCCGCTGACGATTCCCACCTACAGGCTCGATGCGCCCGACACGAACCCGCGCTTCTACACCAACGAATCGTACCAGGGCGCGCAAAAGCGGGTTTATCCGTACGCGATGCAGGACGGCCTGACGAATACCCGCGAGGAGCAGACCTACACGGCCCTGTACCTGGAAAACGAGTACATCAAGCTGTGCATCCTGCCGGAGATCGGCGGGCGGCTGTTCTACGCGACCGACAAGACCAACAACTACGAGATCTTCTACCGGCAGAGTGTGATCAAGCCGGCGCTGATCGGCATGCTCGGCGCGTGGATTTCCGGCGGCATCGAGTGGTGCGTCTTCCATCACCATCGCAACACCACGCACATGCCCGTCGATTACACGCTCGCGGAAAACGCCGACGGCAGCAAGACAATCTGGTTCGGCGAGACAGAGCGGCGTCATCGCATGAAGTGGCTGATCGGCGTGACGCTCCATCCGGGCCGCTCGAACATCGATACGACGGTCAAGCTGTTCAACCGGACCGCCCAGCCGCACTCGATTCTCTACTGGGCCAACGTCGCGGTTCACGTCAACGACGATTACCAGGTGATCTTCCCGCCGAGCGTCACGGCTGCGACGTATCACTCGAAGAACGACTTTGCCCATTGGCCGATCGCCGATGAGACCTATCGCGGCACTGACTATCGCGGTGTGGACCTGAGCTGGTGGAAAAACCACCCCGAGCCCGTCTCGTTCTTCGCCTGGGACCTCCAGGAGGATTTCATGGGGGGCTACGACCACGGCCGGGAGGCAGGCGTCGTTCACGTGGGCAACCATCACATCGTCTGCGGGGCCAAGCTGTGGGAGTGGGGTCCCGGGCCCAATGGCCGCATGTGGGACAAAGTCCTGACCGATACGGACGGGCCTTATGCTGAGCTGATGGTCGGCGCTTTCTCCGACAATCAGCCCGACTACAGTTGGATCAAGCCGTATGAGGTCAAGACGTTCCGGCAGTGCTGGTATCCGATCCGCGAGATCGGAGGCTTCAAGAGTGCCAATCTCGACGCCGCAGTCAATCTCGAACTGGCCGATGGCAAGGCCAGGGTGGGCTTCAACGCGACAACGCCGCAGAAGAAGGCGAGGGTGCTGCTGACGGCCTCGGGCGTGACGGTCCTGGACCAGACGATTGCCATCGGTCCCGACCGGCCGTTCGTGGCCGAGGTGGCGGTTCCTGAGGCCGTCAAGGCCACTGATCTCCGGGCTGCTCTTGTCTCCGAGTCGGGGCAGGAACTGATTGCCTATCAGCCTGTCCGGCGCGAGGACGATCCGAATCTTCCCGCCGTTGTGAAGAACCCTCCGAGGCCACAGGACGTCGAGACGATCGAGGAGTTGTATCTGACGGGGCTGCGCGTCGAGCAGATTCACAACCCAAGGGTCAATCCGTTCGACTATTACGACGAGGCCCTCCGGCGCGACCCGAATGACACGCGGACCAACACGATCGTGGGGATTAACTACAACAAGCGCGCCATGTACGCCAGGGCCGAAGAGCATCTGCGCCGCGCGGTGACGAGACTGTCGACCGATTACACGCGCCCGGTCGACACCGAGGCCCTGTTCCATCTGGCGGTGGCGCTGCGCGCCCAGGGCAAGATCGACGAGGCATACGATGTCTTCTACCGGTCTACGTGGGACTACGCCTTCCACTCGGCCGGCTATCACCAGCTTGCCGAACTGTCGTGCGGCAGGGGCAACTGGGCTGCCGCGCTCGAACAGATCGATAAGTCGCTGGCCACGAACGCTGCGAACACGAAGTTGCTGAATCTCAAGACTGCCGTACTGCGACACCAGGGCGATCGCAAGCAGGCCCGAACGCTCGCGCAGCAGGTGCTCGCCGACGATCCGCTGGATTTCGTGGCGATGAACGAACTGTACCTGATCCAGACGGCCCTCGGACAGAAACGCCGTGCCGCCGCCACGCTCGCGAAGCTGGAGCAGGCGATGCAGCGTAACGTGCAGGCCTACCTTGAGCTGGCGACGGATTACATGGGCTGGGGTCTCTGGGACGAGGCGGTCGCGGTGCTCACGCGCGCGGTGCGCGACAAGACGGACGCCGCCGGCCTGTATCCGCTGGTGTACTACTATCTCGGCTACATCCACCGGCAGCAGGGCGACGTCGAGGCGTCCCGGCAACTCTTCGCGCTGGCGCCGACGATGCCGCCGGACTACTGCTTTCCGTTCCGGCATGAGTCGATTGCCGCGCTGAACGCGGCACTTGAGAACAATCCGAACGACGCTCGCGCGCTGTATTATCTTGGGAATGCCCTATATGATGTGCAGCCGGAGCAGGCCATCGCTCACTGGGAACGTGCGGCCGTTCTCGATCCATCCTTTGCGCTGGCTCATCGCAATCTCGGATGGGCGTACTACAGGACACAGAACGACGTCTCCAAGGCGATCGCCAGCTATGAGAAGGCCATTGCCTGCAACAGCACCGATGCGCGTCTGTTCGCCGAGCTGGATCAGTTGTACGAGATGGGCAACGCGGACCCTGCCAAGCGATTGGAGGTCCTTCAGAGGAATCACGCGACGGTCGTCAAGCGAAACGACAGCTTCGCGCGCGAGATCGCGGCGATGGTCCTGACAGGTCACTACGACCAGGCCATCGCGCACCTGGAGAACCACCATTTCCACGTCCGGGAAGGGGGCGGTGAGATTCACGACGTCTTCGTGGACGCGCACCTGCTTCGCGGGATCGCACGGCTCAAGGACAACCAGCCGCAGAAAGCCTTGGAAGACTTCCTCGCGGCCGCAGAGTACCCTGAGAATCTCTCGGTGGGCCGGCCTCAGAACGATCCTCGTGCCGCCCAGGTGGCCTACTACACCGCCAGAGCTTGCGAGGCCCTTGGCGATGCAGAGAAGGCGAAAAGCTTCCATGAGAAGGCGGCGTCGCAGGAAGGCGTGCGATGGGCTCCGGAATCGCGGTTCTACCGCGCCATGGCCATGCGGGAGCTCGGCCAGGAGGAGCAGGCGAAGGAGATCTTCGATGAGCTGCTTCGAACAGGAACCGAGCGCATCGAGCGGGACGAGCAGGCCGATTTCTTTGCCAAGTTCGGCGAACAGCAGGCCCGGCAGGTGCGGCTGGCCTCTGCCCATTACCTGCTGGGGCTGGGCTATCTGGGCGCCGGCCGGACGGACGACGCCCGCAATGAGTTCGGCCAGGCCGCCCGGCTCAACGTCAGCCACGTCTGGGCCAAGGCCCAACTGGAGGCATTGCGGTAGCGGCTCGGTCCTCGCCGGCAGCCGCCGGGGCCGACAGGATCGCGATCGACAATTTTGTCGGTCCGGGGGAACGCCCGTCGACAGTTTTGTCGCTTTTCGTGAACTTGCTGGTCAGGCGATGCAGCGCAAGTGCCTTTCTCTGATCCGTTTGCAGCTTCCGGCGAGAATCTCAGGCGTGGCACGGCGTTTGCGAATGACCTCTGGTTTGGGTCATCCAAGAACGCGGCTTCTTGCTGGGAGTCGGGGCGTGCACCTGTTTGTCTACGGTTCGCTGATGTTTGAACCGGTCTGGCGCCGGCTGGTGCGCGGTACGTACGCCCATCGGCCGGCACGCCTGTACGGCTTTACCCGCCGGCGAATCCGCAACGATGTCTATCCAGTGATATTCAGGTCACATGGTGGTGAATGGGTGGATGGAAAAGTCTACCTGCACGTCGGCCCCGAAGACCTGAAGCGACTGGATATCTTCGAAGGCGAGTTCTACGACCGCCAGCGTCATACCGTGGTCGTCGCGGAATCGGAGACCGTCGCCGCAGACGCCTACGTGCTCCGGGATGAGTACCTGCACCTGACCGACAACGCCGTCTGGGACCCGCATTGGTTTGCCCGCGAAGGGCTGGCTGCGTTTCTGGGGCACTACAAAGGCCTCTGACCGCGCAGTAGCGCAAACTGCCGCTTCTCTGTCCTCAACCGCCAGGGTATTTTGCTGACAAAGCAGAGCGGGCGTGTTATGGTCTGGCGACGTTGGGCGGTTTGCCACGCGTGCCGCCCGGGAAAGGAATGGTCTGTCTATTGCAGGGACGGAACGGAGAATGAAGATCGCAGTCGTTATCAGTACGCTGCTCATCTGTGCAGTCACTACAGTCGCGGCATATGCGGACGAGACAGAGGCGCCACCTGCGCCTCGACAGCGGGAGGTATTCGTCGGCGCCGGGTTGCTGGTCAGTTCAAAACCCTACGAGGGAGTTGATTCGAAGATCTACCCGATTCCGATGTTCGGCTATGAAGGCGAGAGGCTCTACCTGCGCGGCGTCGGAGGCGGCTATCGCCTGTTCCACATAGGTGGCTGGTCCGTCGGACCGGTGCTCCAACCTCGCTTCGATGGCTACGAGGAGGACGACAGCCATGAATTGGCAGGCATGGACGACCGCGACCTTACGCTGGATGGCGGAGTCGGCCTGACCTGGCGGGCCGGCTGGGGGCTGATCGGCGCCTCCTGGGTCACCGATCTGTTCGGCAAACACGATGGGCAGGAAGTGGAGCTCAGCTACTCTGCCGTACTGTCCCGTTTCGGCTTGGATTTCATCCCCTCGGTGGGCCTTCGCTACAAGACCGACAAGCTCGTGGACTACTACTATGGCGTGAAGACCGACGAGGCCCGGGCCGGGCGGCCCGCCTACGAGGCGGACGACGCAACTGACCCGTTCGTTAGAGTGGCGGTGCGCCGCAAGCTGGCCGGCAAGTGGAGCCTGCTTGGCGCCCTCCAATATGAGTGGTTCGACAGCGAGATCAAAGACAGTCCCATCGTCGATCAGTCGCAGGATGTTTCCTTCGTCGCCGGAGTACTCTACTCCTGGTGAACCGCACCCGGGAGCTTACCGAGGCTTGATCTTGAACGCCACGTCGTCGCCGATGTGCAAGGCATGGCCGCCGGTCGTCGTCAGCTCGGGAATCGCGACCGTCAGCATCCCGTCGCGGCATTCCACCATCTGGGCGTCCAGGTAGCGACCTCGCCAGGTGCGATAGAGGCGAACGTCGTATGCCCCGTCGCCCAGACCTGCGATCGCGAAAGACTCGCGGGCCACGCCCGACCGCGGATTGACCACCCACCCGAAGATCAGCGAGTCACTGCCCATAGCCCACGCGTCGCAATGGTCGCTGTGAATCGATACGGGCCGCAGATCGAGATGGGCGAAGTCGATGTCGGAGACGAACATGGCGAAGGACTGCATCTGATTGGTCAGTACCGCGTCGTTGATCCAGTCGGAGTAGGCCCACCAGAAAGGCGTGCAGCACAGCCCATTGGCCAGGCCTACCCACAGCGCGTTGTGGTACATGGCCAGGTATCCCGGCATCCCCGGCTCGTAGTAGGTGTGGTCCCAGCCGCACTCGCCGACGATGGCGGGCTTGCCGAAGCCGGTCCAGAGGTCCTGGCTCTGCTTGGCATAGGTCAGGTAGCTCGCCCGCAGGGGGCTCTCGTCGTCGGGGCCGATCTTGCCGCTTCGGGGCATCGGGTGCCCCTGCGCCTCATAAATTTCGCGGGCCGCGATGTCGAAGATGCGATAGCCTTCGGGCCACCACTGGCCGATGCCGCCGCTCTGGGTGCCGGTGGTGGGGCGCCCGTATGGATCGTGCTCGTTGAAGAACGCGTCCATCTTCCGGCACCACTGTTCGGCGGCCGCTCTGTCGCCATCCTGCCAGCCTTCGGTGCCGTTGATCTCGTCTATGATAAACCACAGGAACAAGGCCCGGCTGTAGCCCCAGCGGGCGATGATGTAGCGGTTGAGCTTTTCCTGGTACTGCCAGGCTTCGTCGCTGGCGAAGAAGCCTTTCGCGTCGGTGACCAGTCGATAGGGATTGTTGCGGTACCGCGCGTTGCCCCCGCCCCAGACAGCCTGCGAGATGTACGAGTGAAACCAGATGTTCCAACTGATGCGAATGTCGCGTTGCTCGCACCAGTCGAAGAGCTGGTCGAGCCGGCCGCAGCGGTTCTGGTCGTAGCGGCCCAGGCCTGTGCCCATCGTCTCCAGGGGCGTGTGAAAGAAGCTGATGAAGTTGCCGCCCAGACGCTTCAGTCTGTCGAGGCCGCCCTCGGTGATCTGGCCTGCGTTGAACTGCTCGTAGCTGTCGTTGTACCACAGGCCAACGCCGTAGAACGCGGTCCCGTCGTCGTGCTTGAGGTAGCGCTGGTTGGGCGCGATCCGGATGAAGCCGTGATGCTCGGATGGCGTGACGTTGAACGTGCCCGGCTGGCCCTGGGCCGTTCCCTCCTTGTCCTTAACCTTGACAACGTACTTCCATTGTCCGGTCTCGGTCGGCGCAAACCGCACCATCCAAAGGTGCGACCACCCGGAGGGATTGTAGAAACCCCATATGCTGCGCATTGCCCCGGACGGGGATGTGAACTCCGCCCATAGGTCCACCTCGGTCGGGTCGAACGGATTCGCATACGTCGCCTCCAGATCGATCCGCAACTCGAACTTCTCGTAGAGCGCAGTCGTCCCGGGCGTGGTGGGCCATGCGGAATTGACAACCGGCGGCTTCGCCGTCGCTGACGCTACGGTCAGGCAAACAATGATCCAAATCGGCAACCTGTGTTTCAAGATCATATTCTCCCGGAAAAGCAGTTCGTCGCGAGCCGCTCAACCTTGGTATGGATGCTTCCACGGCGCGCGATACTCGCGTTTGAGCAGAGCATTGGCCTGGGCGTGGTTGATGATCTGCTCAGTCCGGTCATCCCAGGCGATTTTGGCGCCAACCTCATAGGCGATCATGGCCAGCTTGACCGTGGCGGTGGAGCGGAATCCCTCCTCAATGGAGCAGCCGGGCTGTCTTCTGTCGCGAACGGCGTCGAGGAACTCAGCCATGTGCGCGGTCCCCATGTCCGCCTTGACATTGTGCTCGATGCGCTCGGCATCTCGGCCCTTGGGGATGATGACCCAGCGCTGATCGGTGACGAAGACGGTACCTTTTTCGCCATAGAAGAAGATGCCATTGGACACTTCCGGCGTATACTCCGCGGCGCCGTAGATGCGGTGTTTCCAGAACACCGGACAGGTTTCAAAGTCGAACTGCACCGAAAGGATGTCCGGCGTGGTGATCTTGTCCTTGAAGTGGTAGATGCCGCCGGAAGCCTGAACAGTCTTTGGAGTGGTCTCGCCGAGAATCCATTGCGTCGCGTCGATCAGATGGATGCCCCAGTCCACCAGGTGGCCGTGGCCGGTGGTCTTCTCCAGCCGCCACGCAAAGTGCCCGATCTGCGGGCAGTACGGCAGCTTCGGCGCGGGGCCCGACCAGAGGTCCCAATCCAGCGACGCCGGCGGGTCCTGCGGGGTCGTGTCGAGGATACCTGCCGTGTAGTGAATCTGCGCATCCGCTTGAATGACGCGTCCGAGATTGCCCTGGCGGATGTACTCGCGCGCCTGCTGAATGGCCGGACTCTGTCGGCGCTGAAACCCGACCTGGACGATGACGTCCTTTTCCTTTTGTGCCGCTTCGACCATCGCACGGCCCTCGCGGACATCATAGGCGAGCGGTTTTTCGCAGTAGACATCCAGCCCTTTCTCGACCGCGGCGATGAAGGGCAGCGCATGCCATTGCGGAGGTGTGGCGATGATGACGGCATCCAGACCGGGGGTCTCCAACAATTCGCCATAGTGCTTGAAGGTCTTCGGTCTGGAGCCCTGCAATTGCTCGGCCTTGTCGGCGCTGTCTTTGAGGTGCCGGCTGTCCACGTCGCACAGCGCAACGACCTCGACGCCTCCGACGTTGAACGCGGCCCGGATGTCGACCATGCCGTAATTGCCGCAGCCGATGACGCCCAACCTGATTCTGGGTTCGCTCGCTTGATCGCCGCCGGCCCGTCGAGCCAAACCGCTCATGGCCAGACCGCTGCCGAGCGTTGCTCCAAGGAAGTCTCGCCGATTCATCTTCGCCATCGTGTCCCGTCCTTTCCACCATCGGTCCTGATGAGAGCTGCATCCGGTTGCCCCGACGTTGCGAGCTTATCATATCCGCCCATGCAATACAACAGAGCGCTCCGACACAACTTCTCGTTCTGTGAACGTGGAGCCATCGAATAGAGTGCGGATGTGGTGGCATGGCACATGGAAATCAGGCTGGAAATTTCCGGGCAACGAGCGTCTGTGAAGATAGCAAAGGCTTGCCGCGCGCCGCCAAGCGATTGTGCGGAGACAGGCTCGCTATCCGCATATTTGCGTGACCCGGCCCGCTCCGGATACGGTCTGCGGAGCGCAAATCGAGGAAACGGCCGGTCCCTCGACTGGGTTTACTGTGTCGTGACGCCTACCAGGAACAGAAGCATCACAAACATCGTCAGGACGATCTCGTTCATAGCTTACACCACCCCATTAGATAAAGTTCACAGGCGTATTATACCAGACGAAGACATCCAAATCAATGGCGGGTACGATAATTTTGGCTTGGAATCCAGGAATCGGGAGAGAACGGGGCCTGGGCCGTCCCAGAAGCGTTTTTCGAGGACCTTGCGGCCGGTTTTTCGCGTCTGCGAAGCCTCCACCGGGGACTTGGGTCGCTTGTCTTTTGCGGGCATTCGTATCGGTCCGGACCCCTGAATTGCTACTGGGCTGCCTGCCAGCCCCGCTGGAGGAGGTTGGCCAGGATCGTGCGCTCGTTGCGATAGTCGGGGTGCAACGCCAGATTGGTCTGCTCCCAGGGATCGCGGTCCAGGTCGTAGAGTTCGAACTGCCGCTGCAACGTCGTGGAGGACTGCCAGTCTGTGTAGCGCCATCGTTTGGTCCGCACGGATCGTCCGAGATGCCCGGGCATTTCGCACACCGTGAAGGCCGCTCTCTTCCACGGTTGCACGGGATCGCAGAGCAGCGGCACGAAACTCCTGCCCTCCATGCGGCCCGGCGCTGGGATCGTCAGGAGATCACAGACAGTAGGTAGCAGATCGACTAACTCGACAATCTCCTCGCACACGGCCTGCCGGGCGGCAAGTCCGGGTACACGGACCAGCAGGGGGACGCGTGTCACCTGTTCGAAGAGCGTGCCCGGACCCCAGAGCCCATGTTCTCCCAGGTGGAAGCCGCACTCGCCGAACACCATGACGATGGTCTCATTGCTGAGCCCGACCCGGTCGAGCGCGTCGAGCACGGCGCCAACCTGGGCATCGAGAAGGGAGGCACCGGCGTAGTAGGCTCGGATCGCTTCGCGGTCCGGCTCGTCGGGGGGCAAACCCTCGGGGCTGTCACGGAGAACATCGTCGTTGCGGCCGAATCGCGTGGCAACGGCAGGGATGTCGCGATCCTGACAGGCGGGTGCACGAACCGCGCCGATGCTGTCGGCATCAAATAAATCGAGGCAGGCGTTGGGGCATCGTTGCCCCGCGCCAGGCTCGGAAAGCCCGAGTGACACGAAGAAGGGCACGCTTTTGCGCGCCGCGTCTGCCAGAAATTCAGCGGCCAGTTCGGCGCGTCGTTCATCCAGCTCGCGTTCGTCCGCGCATCCGGAGTCTTCACATCGGTGGGTTTCGGGTGCTTCGCAGTGCGATGCCACCTCGCCGCAGGATGCGGCATCATCAGCGCCGGGAAGGTTGACGGTGCGAAAGCCATACTGACGCAGCAGGTCGGGCAGCCGCCCCGTCTCTGCGGGCAGGGCGCACCCAAGTGCATGGCCAGCGATCGCCTCGCTGGTCGCGTCGGGACGAAGGCCGGTGAGAAGGGAAGCTCGCGACAGGCAGGGCATCGGCGACTGACAATAGCATCGGGTGAAACGAGTCGCCCCGGCAGCAAACCGGTCCAGGTTCGGAGTCTTGACGATCGGGTTCCCATAACAGCCGACGGCGCCGGCCGTCAGCCCGCCGACGTGAATGAACAACAGGTTCATGCCGGAGGTGTCGGGCCTTTTGATCTCCGACGCGGGGCAGAACATGGGCGCGTACGGAGCCGGCGAGACCAAACCTGCCAGCGACGTGACCGCCCCTCTGAGAAAAGCCCGGCGTTTCATCAATGTTCTCCTCCGGAGCATCGGCATGTCGAGCAGCGCAGGCCGATCTCCCGATGCTGCCAGCATACCGCAAACGGCCGCGTTTCTCAAGACACGCGTCCAAACAAGGCATTCCTTGCCCCTGCCGTCCGATTCTGGTAAGTTGGCGGCGCACGGATGTAGCCGAATCGGGCCTCTGGCCTCGTTTCGAGCGGTACCTCCGAACCGACACAGCGATAATGGAGTAGTTCTATCGCAGGTACCCGTATGGGAGACGCCAAACGTTGTGACAGTACGAGATCGGCACGCTGCGGCAATGCCACCGCCCTGGTCGGCATTGCTTTGTTATGTGGCCTGGTGGTTCTCAGCGGCTGTGCGAGTCTTCGCATCACGGACCCGTCCCGGACGGCAACGGAGCAGTTCCTTCTTTCGCAGGCCGCGATTGAGGCCGTCAAGCCGTTCTCTTTCACCGTCTTGCGCGGGCACAGGATCTTCGTCGAGGACACTTATTTCGCAGCGGCGGAAAAGGAATTCGTCCTCGGCGAACTGCGGGCGAAACTGCTTCTGTCGGGCGTGCAGATTTCCGTCCAGCGCGAACAGGCGGCGATCGTGCTGGAGGTGCGGAGCGGAGGGGTGGGCATCGACCGCTACGAGACGCTGCTGGGTATCCCGGCGATCGGGACGTCCGCGGCGGCGGCCGCCGCCGGCGCCGGCGTTCCGGTGGCGACCATCGTGACGCCGGAGATCGCGCTGACCAAGTCGGTCAAACAGATCGGCTTTGCCAGTGTTGCCTACGTTGCGTACTGGGCGGATACCGGGGAGGTCGTGGACAGTTCCGGGCCGTCCGTCGGCAAAGCGTATCGCGATGACTGGTGGTTCCTCGGGTTCGGTCCGCGAACCATCGGGACGATCCCGCCGGTCGACCATCACATCGAATGATGTGCACGCCGGATCGGCCTGATGGGGGTTGCCATGAGAATCAGAACTTGTGTCGGAGCAATGCGCTGATGCGCCGCTGGGCGATCAGGATTGTGGTTGGCACCGTCGGCCTGCTCGTGATCATCGCGGTGGCCGTGCAGGTCGTTCTGTTGACCGACCTGCCGCGCACATGGATTCTGCGTGCTGCCCGGGAGCAGTTGGGGCTCGACGTGACCGCCGCAGCAATGTCGGTGGGGTGGACCGGACAGACGACGATCCGCGATGTAACCGTGGCGACGCCGCTCAGTGCGGAGCCCGTGCTTTCGGTCGAGGCGGTCAACGTATCCCACTGCTCTATTCCCGTGCTGCTGGTCAAACGCTCGCTAAGACTCGATTCCGTGCGAGTCGACAAGCCACAGATCCGTCTGCGCCGCGACGCAAGCGGCCGCTGGAACATCCAGGATGTCGTGGAACGTCTGGCCGGCCGCGATTCCAGCGGACCCACACACGTTGCCCTGCCTCGTCTGGATGTGCGAGACGCTCTGATTCACGTCATCGAGCCTGACGAAAGCGTTCGGACCATTGGGCCCATCACTGTATCCGGGGCAGACAACGGTCTTTCGACTTGGGGATTCGGCGCGGAGGCTCCGCAAGGGGCAAAACTGCATGGAGAACTGGCCCAGGGCGGCAATTGGGCTCATCGCGTCGATTTCGAACTCGATCCGGGGCAGTCCCTCAGAGAAATGATGCAATCGTCCGGCCTGCCGCCGGCGTGCGCAGGCGGACGCTGGGAGGGGCGTATAGAAACCGGCAGCCTCGTGGGCGTCCTCCAACTGCATCGATTCGAGGCCGGCTCGACGGCCCTTGCCGGAGCTGTGGACGTGGCCGCACGAAGCGACGGCGTGACGCTGAGTCCGAGGAACGTGGCAGTGATCGAGCCGAATGTGGCCGGCCAGAGCTTTTGCCTGATCGGCGGCAGTATTTCTCTCGACCGAGACGGCGTCAGGACCAACTGCCTGGTGGCAACGACTGACCTGCTGACCTCGCAGATCAGCGGACGGTGGGATCTCGCATCGCACAGTGGAGATTTCTCCATTGACTGGGCGGGCGACCTTCCCGAACGCGGTGGCCCGTTTCACGGCTTGGCCGAGGTGACGATCAAGTCACCCCGGCTTGGACGCAAAGAGATGACACTGAGAGCCACGCTGACGGGAGGAGGCCCTTTCGGAGAACTGCACATCGGCGCCGATGTTCGCGGCGCGTGCGCGGATTGGCAGAAGTCCCTGTGGGAGGTGTCGGCCCGTGAATTGACCTGGAGAGATCCGAAGCGAGAGATCGACCTGAGGGCCACCAGCGCAAAGATCGCCGTGGACTGGCCGCAGGTTCAACTGACGTCTCTTGCATTGCCCGATGCGCAGCAGGTTCACGCGGCGGCTGAGTTCAACACACAGACACACCACTGGTCCGCCGAGATCGAGGCCAGCGGTCTCAAAAGGTTTGGCCCGGAGACATCGGGCTTGGATGTTCGCATTCAGGGCTCCGGTGATCGGCGGCAGGCCGTCGTCTCCGAGCTGCGCGTCACGGCGGGCGACCGTGTCGCAGTTGCCAAGGGCAAGCTGATTTTCTCGACCGGCGAGGTTCGCGATGCCCATCTTTCCGCCAGGTGGTCCGACCGATCCGGCGGGGAAACGGCGGGGGCCTCGGCAGAGGTCCCGATCCACTGGGTGTGCGAGGCGGATCTTGCGGGGACCCTGCGGCCTGTTGCCCTCCAGTTCGATGGGACGATGACAGGCCGAAACCTCCACCTCGGCCGCCGGATGGTGAGCCAACTGGATGTCCCCTGGAAGGGGACCGTCGACGCCGAACAGGTCCAGGTCTCGACGGAACCGTTCGAGTTGCTCGGAGGTCGATGGCAGTTCAGCGGCCGGCACCAGTTGTCCAGTCCTTTGACCCAACTTGGGTTAACGATTGACGATCTGTCACTTCAGGCCGCTGCGGAGATGGCAGGGCTCCCGCTGGCGTGCGGGGGCCAGGCTAAGGCACGGCTTCAACTGGCGGTGCCCGATTTCGCGATGGAGAAGGCCCAAGCGTATGGAACCTGGGAGATCGAGGGTCTGCGTGCGCCGCCGTTCGAGGCACAGCACGGGCGCGGCAGGCTGCGAATCGCCGACGGCGTGGCAAGGCTTGATGAGATCGCACTGACGCAGGGGCCCGGGCAAGCCCAGGGATCCATAGAATTCCGGCTGGACCAGCCTCACCGTCCGGCGGTACAGGTCAAGACAACCGAGTGGCCCTTGACGTGGGAGCCGGAAGGGATTGGGCTATCGGTCGACGGCGAGGCCACAGTGACGCTGGACGTCCAGAAGAAGTCGCTCGACGGGCAGGTGCAGGTCTCCAGTCGAGTGTCGCTCGAACAGGGGAGCATGGGCCTGATCCGGGCAGCCGGGCGGCTGGAGGGACGCACCTTGGACATGCATGAGTTCGGCGGCGAGTTTCTCGGGGGCCGCCTGCAGGGTGCGGCGAAGATCCCGTTGGATCACTGGACCGCCAGCACGGGGCAGATGCAGTGGCAAGGGATTGAGCTGAACCGACTGGAGGCGTTGTGGCCGGGGGCCGCCGCTTTTGAAGGCAGGCTCACAGGGACCTTGACGGCTGGGCCGAAGGATGGCGGGCCGCGGGCGCTGGAACCCCTGAGTCTGGAGTTGCGAGCGCAGATTCCCGATGGACGGTTTGGCCGGGCGAGGCTTGGCGATTGCCACCTTGTCGCCTACT
This sequence comes from uncultured Pirellulales bacterium, assembly GCA_964575615.1. Lineage (GTDB taxonomy): Bacteria > Planctomycetota > Phycisphaerae > Sedimentisphaerales > Anaerobacaceae > Anaerobaca. The sequence goes on from CAZNSM010000037.1 coordinate 17,534, forward strand.
TAGGCGAGGACCGACTCGTCGTGGACAAGGCGGACATTCACGCGATGGGCGGGCTCATCGAGGGGTGGGCGCGCGTCAGTCCCCGTGACGGCAGATTCCACCTTGCCGGTGTCATTGATTTCAATGACATCAATCTCGATGAGGTGCTGCATGTGACGGCGTCGGAAGCAGGCAGCAGGATGGTCGGCCGGCTTTCCGGCAGAGCCACGCTGCTGACCTCTTCCGACTGGCGCCATCTCAGCGGACAGGCGGATTTGAACATCTCGCGATCGGACCTCGGCGAGACCCCGATCTTGCGCACCCTGTACAACACACTGAATCTGAATCTCGGGCAGTCCAAGCCCGAAGGTACGGGACAGGCCAAGGTCCGGTTCGACGGCACGCGTATCCGGATCCCGAGCTTTGTCTACTTCAACCGTGGTGTCGAGGTCCGTGGCGCCGGAGAGATCGAGGATTTCACCCGTGGCGTCGAAAGCCCGATCGAGGGATATGCGGTTGGTTCGACCCGTGTGCTGAAAGGGATTCGGCTGCCGGGCGTCAGAGAACTGGATCGGCTGATGGCATCGATGCAGACCGGGGTGGCCTCGGTGACCATTGGCGGCAATCTCGGCAAGGTCGAGGTCGCTGTCGTGCCCCTTCCGGCCGTCAGCGGGCCTCTGCGTCATTTGCTCTGGTCGCAACTGAGAGAGTGACGATGGTGGCGGGGGCCTTCCCGGCCCGGGAAGGCTGAACGGCCTGCGGTGTGCCAGGGCAGCCGAATCGATAGACGGCCTAAGAAAATGGCAGGATAGGGGTAGTTCCCCATTGTCAACCGGAAAGCGGACCGATAAAATAGGCGGTAAATTGGTTTCTATGCAGGTGATAGATTTCAGCTTGAGGTCCGCACAGAGGTGCTGTACCATCGCGCCGGTTTCACTGATATACCTGCATTTGCTGTGCCGATAAACAGGATGGGGAGACGCGCAGTGCAGCGTGTCGTTGCCGGCTCCCCTTAGGCAGCGGCCTCGCCTGTGGCTCGTGCGGGTCGGTCCCGCCGTACGGGTGTGGCGCTGTCGGAGATGGATCTATGGCAGACGTTCTTTCAAGACTCAAGTCCCTCAGTAAACCCATTCGTGTCGGAATTGTCGGCGCCGGTCACACGGGAAAGGCGCTGCTGTATCAGTGCGACATCACCCCCGGCATTGAATGCGTCGCAATCGCGGACATCAAGATCGACAAGGCGACGGCCGCCTGCTCGGCCTTCGGTCTGGAGCACCGCATCGTGAAGGATCTCAACGACCTGCACGATACGATCGCCCGAGGCAAGATCGCTGTGTCCGGGGACGGCGAACTGCTGGCCCGATGCGAATCGGTGGACGTGCTCATCGAGTCGTCCAGCGCCGTGGCCGGTGGCGGCCACTTCGCCGCGACGGCGATGGAAAACGGCATTCACGTGGTCATGATGAACGCCGAGTCGGATCTGATCTTCGGTCCCTACCTGATGAGTCTGGCGGAGAAGAACGGGGTGGTCTACACGACCTGTGACGGCGATCAGCCGGGCGTCATCAAGCGGCTGGTCGACGACGTCACCTTGTGGGGATTCGAGCTGGTCATGGCCGGGAACGTCAAGGGCTTCCTGAACCGCTACGTCAATCCGACCTCGATCATCCCGGAGGCAGACAAGCGGTTTCTCGACTACAAGATGTGCACGGCGTACACGGATGGAACGAAGCTGTGTGTGGAGATGGCGCTGGTGGCTAACGCGCTGGGACTCGAAACGGACACGCCGGGAATGCACGGGCCGCGGACCAGGGAACTGCTGGAAGTGTTCGACCATTTCGATTTCGACCGGATCTATGAGAGCCGCCGCGCCGTGGTCGATTACGTTCTCGGTTCGAAGCCCTACGGCGGCGTCTTCGTCGTTGCCCGATCGGACAACCCGTTCCAGCAGGCGATGATGAACTACTTCCCGTCGAAAATGGGGACCGGGCCCTACTTCGTATTCGATCGGCCTTACCATCTCTGTCACGTCGAGGCCATGCAGTGCGTGGCGGAGGCGTTTCTCGACCACGAAGCGCTGCTCCAGCCAACCGCTGGTTTCCGGACGAACGTCTACGCCTACGCCAAGCGAGATTTGCGCAAGGGCGAGGTGCTGGACGGCATCGGCGGCTATACCTGTTACGGGATGATCGAGAATTGCTCGGAGAATGAGACGCACAGTGGATTGCCGGTCTGTCTGGCGGATGAAGTGACGCTCAAACGCGATGTTGCCAAGGATCAGAAAATCTTCATGGAGGATGTCGTCTACGATGCCCACCGTTTGGATTATCACCTGTACACGCTGGCTCGCGAAGAGTCCCATGCCGTATCGTCTTGAGGAAGGGCCTCTTTGTCGGCGGCCTCTTCCGATGATTTCGGGTAATCGGCAGATAGGGTGACGGTATGAAGCTGGGCATCGCGGTCGTGTACATGGTCAGTGAGAGAAACGAAAGGCTCCTCGATCTGCATCTCCGTCAGATCGAGAAGAACACGACGATTCCGTACACCATCTACGCGTGTGTCAACCACCTGCTGCCGCGGTTCCTCCCAAAGCTGGAGCAAAACCCGCGGGTCACGATCTGTCCGTGCGAACCTTATGTGGCCCGCAGCGGGCTGCTGAAGCACGAGCAGGGACCACCGGCGGTTACATCCGACGTTAAATACGAGCACTCCTGGTATCTGGAGCAGTTGATTCGCCGGGCCATCGACGACGGGGTGACACACGTTGCCCTGTTTCACGTGGACTCGTTTCCCGTCCGGCATGGCTGGGACCGCGAGCTGATTGCCCGGTTCTCCGATTCGTGTGTGCTGGCCGGGGCGGTCCGGGACATCAAGGGCGACTACAAGCCCCTCACCGCCGCGATGCTGTTCCCTCGCGAGTTTTACCTCAAACACCGCCCGAGGCTCGTGCTGACACAGGAGGATCTCGATTCGCCGGAGTATCAGCAGTATCTTCAAGCGCAACCGCACTACCCGGACTCGGGCGTCGGCTATGGCTTCCGAGTGTTCGTGGAAGGGCTGACGTGGTATCCGCTGGTCCGCTCGAATCTCGGAGGCAATCACACCCTGTTTGGCGCCGTTCACGGAGACATGATCTTCCACCTGATGGCGACGGCCGTCGTCGACAAGCTGAACGTGGTCGGCTGGACCGTTCGCCCGACGCAGCGGCCGGGACTCGTTGGTTTGGCGGCGAGGCTCGCCGCTGTTCTCGTGCCCGGATCGCTGAAAAACAAGCTTCGGATGCGCGCATCGAGGCATCTGAAAAAGCGGTACCAATCGAACGATCGGCAGGACTGGGAACGGGAGAGGACGTTGCTGCTTGAGGATCCGGAAGCCTATCTGGACTATGTTCGTAGAGGCGTGAAATCACGGCCCCTTTCCGATGAGGCATCCGTCGATCCAAAGGGAACGGACGCGATGGGTTCCGGACGGGCGCCAGCACCCCCGGATATGGCGCGGCGCGTGTGCGAGCGGAGAGGACGAGTATAGGCACATGAAGGCCAGCGTCCTGATCACGACGTATAACCAGGAGCAGGTTATCGGGCAGGCCATTGAAAGCGTTCTGGCCCAAGCGACGGACTTTGACTACGAGATTGTTGTGGCGGACGACGGCTCGACCGACGGAACGCGATCGGTCCTCCGCGAATATCATCATCGATTCCCCGATCGGATTCGCCTGCTGCTGCGAGAGCGGAACGTCGGTATCATGAGGAATTTTCCCGAGGCTTTTCTCGATTGTCGTGGTCAGTATGTCGCCGGCCTGGATGGCGATGACTACTGGACCAGTCCCCACAAGCTCCAGCGTCAGGTCGAGTTCCTCGATGCACATCCGGATCACAGCATGTGCTTTCACAACGCGCTGATGGTCTGGGAGGACGGCTCGCAGGCGCCCGTTCTTCATTCGCCCCCGGGCCGCAGGCCCATGTATTCCGTGGGCGGATTGTTCCGTCATGATTTCATCAGCACCTCGTCGGTGGCAGTGGTCCGCAACCGTCTCGTTCGAGAGTTTCCGGGCTGGTACTACACGCTCCCGGTACCCGACTGGCCATTCTTCGTCCTCCACGGCATGCACGGCCCCATCGGGTATCTCAACGAAGACTGGACGGTCTACCGGCAGCACCCCGCCGGCACATATAGCCGGTTGTCCCGCGAGAGACGAATGGAACAGAGCATCGGGATCGTGCGAACGTTCCGCGAGGTCTTGCCGCCCGAATGGAGGCCTCTTCTGAGCGATGCGATTCACGCTCGCTGCCTGAACCTGGCCTTATATCACCACAAACAGGGGCACAAGAGCCGCGCCAGAGAACTCGCGAGGATGTCGGTTCAGGAAGCCGAAGCCACTTGGCTCAGATCGTGGTTTCTCGCGGCCAAGGTGTCTGCCTACATGCGCATGCCCCTTCTTGCCGGCCTCGTCTCGCGCTGTCGCGCCGCGTTCCACGCCGATGTGCCCGAAGAGTATCTGCGTAAGGAGCCAGTCGGAGGAGTCCCCAATATCCAGCCGGATGATGGTGTATGGTCGCCGCAGTCCGACAACACGAAAGGGTGCGTCGGAGTCGGAGCGGACTGACCTCCTCTCGCCAGAATGGACTGAGTCAGGCGTCTATTCTCGACGCATTTTGTTTCTCATACGCTGGGCTGCGGCAATGACGCTTCCCGGGCAATATCGGCGCACGATGCCCTGGACGCGAGCATCTCTCGCTCGTCTTCGCTCCGCAGCGTTGGTACGCACAACCTGCTCACGGCATTCCTCGATCTCGCGGGCGTCGAGACGCTCCTTGTAGTTAACCTGAAGCCACTTGACCAGACCATATTGCCGGAACACCAGGTCCGCATAGGGTGGCGAAGGAAATTCGAATTGCCTGACCCACGTATAGTCGGAGTCGTCTATGGCAGCCGCCATGTGGGCCAGGACCTTGTCATTTGTCCGGATGCCGAGCGATCCGGCCCAATACCCCTTCTTCTGTCGGACCACCTCCTCGGGCATACCGAGTTGGCGGCAGTATTCCTGCGCAAACCGCTTGTCCCGGCTTGTCTGCCTGGGGTCCAGCAAGACCTTTGACCACGCATACAGGGCGCTGTGCAGGAAAGGCTGGAGAGTCTCGAGTCCCAGCAGACGATTCGGATCGATCGTTTTCCAGGGGACGAGAGCCTTTCGACTGTAGGGTCCGACATGCGCGCCCCCGAAGATGCCGTCGCCTCCGTCTCCGGCGACGATCAGCGAGTGCCCCAGCTCCCTGGCCTTCTTGCTGGCGATGTAGGCGTAGACGATGTCTACGAATGGATAGGGTTCCGGCAAACGACCGATGATCTCCTCCGCCTCTTGAATGTATCGCTCCGGAGTGATCTGGATTTCGTGCAGCGTCCCTTGCAGCGTGGCGGCCAGGGCGCGCGCTTTGGGAGATTCAGGGCCGGTCAAATGAATGTAGTCGACATCCGGGCGGTCATACAGCTTTGCCAGAATCGCGGAGTCAAACCCTCCCGATAGGTGCAGCGCAAACTTGCCGTCGGGTCGCTGGGCCTCTATGGCGTCAGGAAAGGGCTTCTGTATACGGCGGTAGACGGCGTCATAGTCCCCCACGCGAACGGTGACTCGGTAGTAGTCTCGGAACAACGTCCGCGGAATGAAGTAATAGCCCCGCACCAGGAAATCCCAGATGCTCTTGAAATCCAGTCCGTTCTTGTTCCCGTAGAAGACTCGCTCGAATGTCCAGCCCATTTCGATGTCTCTCTTGGCGCCCCGCAGGCATCGTGTTCAACATGCCGAACCGGAACGACAGCCGGTCATCGTCCGTCGACCACTCGGACTGTTCAAACTATCGGACGGCCGGATGTGGGCGTTCATGCTCGGTAGATCTTGTTCTTCACACGCCGAGCCGCCCCGGCGAGGCGACGCGGACAATATTTGTGGATGAGTTCTTTGCGGCGGGCGTCTTTCGCACGTTTTCTCTCCTCGGCGCTGATACGCACCGCCTGTTGAGTGAATTGCTCGATCTCCTTGGCGCTGAGATGCTCCTTGTAGTTGGCCCGGAGCCATTTGACCAGCGAGTACTGGCGAAACCACAGTTGCGGCCTGGGCGGTGCGACGAATTCGAACCTGCGGATCCAACGATAGTCCGATTCATCCACAACCGACTCGACATGACGAGTCACCATCTCGCTCTGCTGAATCCCCAGGGTCCCCGACCAGGGCGTCTTGCGCTGGGTGACGACCTCTTCGGGCATGCCGAGTTCCTGGCAGTAGCGGCGGGCAAATGCCTTGTCGAATGCCCGTTCCTTCTCGTCGAGCGACGCCTTCGACCAGAGTTCCAGCACCTCGTGAGCCAGCGGCGCCGATGTCTGCACGCCGAGGATGCGATGCGGCTCAAGAGTCTTCCATACATCGGCCGCCAACTGGCTGTTCGGTCCCACGAGATACCCCCCGAACACCCAGTCGCCTCCGTCTCCGGTCATGACCAGGCTGTGCCCCAGCTCTTTGGCCTTCTTGCTGGCGATATACGCGTAGACGATGTCTTCAAAGGCGTAGGGTTCGAGCAGGAGGGGACACAGCTCGTCGGCCTCCCGAATGAAAAGCTCCGGCGTGATCTGGATCTCGTGCAGCGTTCCCTGAAGCGTGGCGGCCAGGGCGCGCGCTTTGGGTGAATCGCGGCCGGTGAAGTGGATGTAGTCAACGTCCGGCCGATCATACAGCTTTGCCAGAATCGACGAGTCGAACCCCCCCGACAGGTGCATGGCGAATTTCCCCGACGGCCGCTGCGCCTCCAGAGCGTCGGGGAAGGGTTTCGAGATACGGCCATAGAGGCTGTCGTGGTCGCCCGTGCGATAGACGGCCCGGTAGTACCCCTCGAACAGTGTCTCGGGAATCGGGTAGAAGGCGTGCGCCAGGTACGCGTAGGCCGCCTTGACATTCAATCCGCCCTTATGACCGTAGAAGACTCGCTCGAACGTCCAACTCATTTGGATGTCCTCCACTCAGGCTCCGCCGGCATCGCGTTCCACATGCCCGGCAGGAGCGCCAACCGATTGTGTTTTCGCCAACTGTTTTCACTATCAGGCAATCGCCCGGCCACGTCAACCTTTCGAGGCTGGCATCGTCGGGCGACAGATGGAGGGCGAACCGATGGCTGGTCTCTTCGGCGGCGCCATCGAACTCAGACTCCATCATCGTCTGCTCTCACACGTGCCGCAGGCGACACCGGCACATGGAATAGACTGTAGTGCAACCGGCGGGCCAATTCGACCCAGCCGGGACTGCCTGGCCATAACCTCTTACATAACAATAACATAGATTTCCCATGCCACGGAGAGTTCTCTGCAATAAGCTACATTTATGTCGACGGAGCCCCCGGCGACCTACAATATTGCAGGGGAGGGCCTGTTTTCTTGTCGCCTGCGCGGCTGCAAAGGCCCTCGCCGAGGTCAGGCGCTATTGGTCAGGTAGGTCCCCGACAAGACCAACGCGGCGCCCAGGGCCAGAGAGACCGTCAGCGGCTCGCCCAGGAGCAGAAACGCCAGCAGGACGGCGAAAACCGGGACGAAGTTGATGCACAGGCTGGCCCTGGTCGGTCCGATCTGGCGGACGCCTTCGTAGAACCAGACAAAACCCAGAACGGTGGCAAAAACCGCCATGTAGACAATGGCCAGCCAGTCCAGAGCCGTCGCCTCGCGCGCACTGGGCCCGAGTCCCTCAATACACGCTCCAACGAACAGGGCAAGTGATCCGATCGCGACAGAGTACGAAACCGCCACCAGCGGCGAGAGACTGCGCATCACTGTCTTGCCGATCAGGGAATAGGCCGACCAGCTCAGGACGCAGCCGAGGATCATCGCTTCTCCCAGGCCGACGCCGCCGGCCAGAACCTCTCTGAGGTTGCCCCGAGAGACCACGACAGCCGCTCCAAAGACCGAAAGCAGCACACCCAGGGACCGCACCCAGCCAAGCCTCTCTCTGAAGAACACGGCCGAGCCGATGGCGATGAACGCCGGACTGGTGGCGACCACGACCGAAGCGCGTCCGGCCTCGATGAGACTCAGGGCCTTGAAGAACATCGCGTTGTACGCGAAGACCCCCGTGGCGCCCAGCAGAAGGACAACAACGATCTGCCCGCGATCCAACGGCGGCAGCGTGCCATACCTCCAGCGGACGATCACCAGCAGAAGCAGCGAAGCGAGACCGAAACGCAGGAAGGCGATGGCAAACGGGCCAAGGTGCTCGGAGACGTGCTCGCCCGCAACGAAAGCGCCGGCCCAGAACAGTGCGGTCAGCCACAATTTGAGGTAGGTCTTCATACCCGCATCACGGCTTTCGATTCAGCAACCGGACGAAGTCCTCGGCGCTGAGCTCCGCAAGGCTGTCAACGACGCGGTCCGCATGGGCCAGTTCCGCGCGACTTCGCGTCGTCGTGACGGCAACGACCGGCATTCCGGCCGCCCTGGCCGCCTGGACCCCGTGCAGGGCGTCCTCCACGACGACGCACCGCTGGGGGGCCAGGGAGAGCATCCCGGCCGCTTTCAGGAAAGTCTCGGGCGACGGCTTGCCCTCGACCACCTGCTCCTTGGTGACCGTGGCCTGGAAGTAGTCGGCCAGGCCCAGCGGACCCCAGAAGACGTCGAGGTTCGCCCGGGGCGCCGACGAGCCAATCGCCAGCCGGAACCCGTCGGCCTTCAAATCGCTCAGGAGGGCCAGAACGCCGTCGGCCGCCTTGGGCCGGCTGTGGACGAGTTCCCTGTACCGCTGCTCCTTGTGGTCGGACAGGCGATCCATCTCCGGCTTGGATATGCCCGGTCGCAGCATCGGAAGGATCGTGTCGTTCTGCATGCCGAACGTCTTGCAGAAGAACTCGTCGGACATCTCCAGGCCCTCCGCCTCTGCCAGGTCAAACCACGCCTGCCGGTGGGCCCAGCCGCTGTCGACCAGCACCCCGTCCATGTCGAAGATCACACCTCTGTCGCAATTCGACCACGCCATGCTGAGATTCCTCTGCGCACGCGGCGACCACGCCGCCCAAAAGGTGATCCATACTATCGACCCACGCCTCAAGGTCAAGCCGATTCGGCGGTGGTTGCCCCGAGCGTCGCCATCCCGTACACTGGCGGCATTGACGGTCGCAGGATTCCAGGAGACGACATATGAGAAATGACAGGCAGAACGCTCGGTGGCGATGGTCGACACTCTCTGTTTTCCTGCTGGGCGTCACTGCCTGCGGCCAGGCAGCGGACGCTCCATCGGGGCTGGCATACATCAATACGAGTTGCGAGAACGCGTCGCCTCTGTATTGGGAGACCGATCCGAACGGCGTCGTGCACATCTACCTCGTCTACGACCAGGAGCGATCGTCACCGAACCGGGCCAACGGCCACTGGCTCTTCGAGGTCCAGGCGACCCCCGGCACCGAGCTGACACTGGTTTTGCACAACTTCGACAACGTCTGGAACGGTAAGAAAGGCTCGCCCCTGGACAATCGAACCATCGGCTTTGTCTCCGAAGACGCCAGGACGTGGCGCGCCGTCCCCCTGGAGACCACGAAGGACAACTGTTTGCGATTCCGCGTGGCAGTCCAGACAGGTTCGCTTTTCGCTGCGCGTCTGGAGCCGTACCGTCTGAGCGATCTCGAAAGGCTCAAAGAGAGAATCGGCGCAGGTCCAAATGTGAGCATCACAGCCATCGGCAGAACCGTCGAGGGGCGCGAATTGGAGATCATCCGCATCGGTCGCCCCGGTGCGCCAAATCGCGTGCTGCTGCGGGCGCGCGCCCACCCCTGGGAACCGGGCGGCAGTTGGGTGGTGCAGGGCCTGATCGAGCGTCTGCTTCGCGACGATGAAGATGCACGACGTTATCTCGGCCGCTATTGCGTTTACATCATGCCGATGGCCAACAAAGACGGTGTCGCCCGCGGGCGGACGCGGTTCAACCTGCTCGGAGCCGATCTCAATCGCAAGTGGGACAGAACACCGGACCCGGTCACCAATCCGGAGAACCTCGCCCTTGAAACATGGCTCACGTCCATCATCTCGAAAGGGCAGGGGCCGCAATTGATGATCGATCTGCACAATGACAACTCCGGCAAGCTGCACGTCAGCCGTCCCGACATCGACCTGGAGGATTATCTCGCGAAGATGAAAAGGCTCGAAGCCGCGCTCCGGAAGCACACCTGGTTCACGGAGGGCAGCACCGCGGCGAGCTTCCGGAACCCCGGGAGCATCGGCGAGGGTTTGCTGGAGCGATTCGGGATCGACGCCTGCGTGCTCGAACTGAACGCCAACTGGATCGCCGGCCTCAACGACTACCCTTCGGCCGCGAACTGGGAATTGTTCGGAGCCCAGCTCTGCGAGGCACTGTATCACTACTTCGAGGACCGCGCTTCGTAGAGCATGCAGCGCCGATCAGGGCTCATAGCCCAGCTTGGTCCAGACGCCTCGCTGGACGCGGTGCAGGTCCTCGTTGCCGGGCTGGGTCGCCTCAGCGCTATTGCGCCCGCTGCCCTGCCACGCGTCATAGTCCGCCTTGGCGACCTCGAGCGTGCGCGGGTCTTTCCACTTCCAATACTCGCTGTGGCCGTCGGCGAAACCGAAGTTGGTCCCGTCGCCGTGGCGCGCGGTGATCTGGTCCCACCATCGCTCCTGATCGTACCAGAGCGTCCAGCTATTGGGACTGAGCCGGCCTTCGTCGAGAAAGACGATCCTCTGGTCCGCCCGTTTGATCTGCGCCCGTCGGTAAACCATCAGCTTCTCTGTTCCGGGGATCCCGTTGTACCCGTTCATGGCGTCGGTGATGGCATAGGTCACGAATTCCGTGCGGATGCCGGTAGGGCACTTGTACATCTTGACGTCGGGGCAGTACCGGTACAGACCTCCCGTTCGAATGCCCTCCAGAGATGCTTCCTTGGTGGCGCCGGCGCCTGGATATCTGACCCAGGGAACCGTCGTTTGGCCTGTAAGACCTGTGTTGGCATAGGTGATCCTGTCGTCGTTGGCGTCAGCGTAGAGAATCCAACCCATGGTCAATTGTTTGAGATTGCTCAGACAGGCAATCCGTTTGCCCTGTTCGCGGGCGCGGCCGAGCGTGGGCATGAGAATGGCCATGAGGATGGCGATGATGGCGATCACGACGAGCAGCTCGATGAGAGTGAAGGCGTTTCGCTTGGAGCCCATACACCTTTCTCCTTCATGAAGAAGCCACGGCTTTCTGCGCAAACCGACCGCTGTCATTGTAACATGGATGCGCGGGCCCAGGCAAGCGTCAAAGGAAAAAAACGCCGGGGCCTATGCCCTCCTGGCGCAGGCCCCGGATTCTCATCATGACCCCGCACACCGCCAGCATGCGGCGGTACGGGTGTTACTGTGCGACAGGGTGGCCATACCCGATGTCGTCGACGAAGACTCGACCGCTGCCACCGGCGCGCGGACTGGTCCGACTGCCGACACCGATGTACATGGTCTGGATGCGGCCGAGGTTGACACCGGTGAACTCGCTGAACGGAATCCGCCACTCGGACCAGCTCGGCGAGGTGGTCGCCGCCGTATTCGGATTGCTGACCACCGCCGTCTTGCCGGAACTGTCTTCCAGGACTACGTAAATCGGTTCCGCCGAGTTGCCGGTGGCGGGCTGCGCGACCCCGATCTCCGCAATCTGCCAGGCGCCGGTGACGTTGCCGGTCGTGGCGATGTTGGAGAACTCGGCCCCGGTGCTAATCGCCCCATCATGACTGGTGACGGCCAGACCGATGTAGACGTTGGCGGCCATCTGGATCTCCAGCGCCGGGCTCACCGCCGCCTCGGTCCAGGTGACACCGTCCATCGAGTCATAGGCGTTGAAAACATTGCCCGTACGGGTCAGCTTCACCCAGCGCGGCGCCGGCGAGCCACCGACATCGGTGCTGGCGCTGGCCGCTTCGGCCACCGGCCGACGTTGGAATGTGGTGCCGTGGTCCGGCGTCACACACATGAACGCATGCACCGAGCCGGCTTCCAGCGTTTCGCGGATCATCACGCCCGCCTTGGCCCACTCGTTGCTGCGGACCAGACTGTCGACGCGGACGGTGATCGACCCGTCGCCGCTGAGGCTCTTGTAGGCATAGCGAAACTCATCGCTGTTGTTCCAGATGTCGGTGCCGATGGCGTTCATGATGACCTCGCCGGTGGCCGTCTCGACGAAGGCCGGCGCCTGGCCTTGCACGTACAGCACCAGCGTGTCGGCGCCATTGCCCAGCCAGTTCTGAGCGGTCTCGAAAGTCCGCTCGGTCTCGGAATAGAACGGCGAACCGCTGTTGTCGTAAGTCAGCGGCATGGACTGCCGGCCGCCGTGGACGATCGACTGCTCGGCGAACGGCGCGTCGAGATAGCCGACGGTCGAGCCGGTGTTGTTGACCCACCCGTCGAGCCAGGTGTCGAAGATCGTCTCGCCGGCGTCGATGTTGTCGGTGTAGGTCTCAAAGCCGTCGATCAGAGCATATTCCAGCGTCGAGAAGCTCCAGACGTCGCCGGCCCAGGTGCTGATCGCCTCGGCCTGGTTGACCTCAACGACCTGCCAATAATAGGTCTTTCCGAATTCGAGGTTGCCCGGCGCAAGACTCGGTCCGGCAACCGCGTCGACCAGCGTCAGTGCGGCCGGATCGGTTCCGACGTACACCTCGTGCGAGGCCGCCTCACGACCCGGACGCCAACTCAAGGTCGTCGCCGGCTCGATGCCGGTGGCGCCGTCGCCCGGCTGAGGCTCGCGGGCCTGCGCCGGGATGAACATGAACCGGACTTCACTGAGGCCATACTGTCCCATTGCGCTGAAGCCGCTGGTGACGGTCAGGCGAACGTACCTGGCAGGCACGCCCTGGAAGTCGATCGCCGTGTTGGCCACATAGGTAGACTTGGCCGTGCCTTGCGCCAACTCGGTTTCAGTCAGGACGGTCCAGTCGGCGCCGTTCTCGGAGTACTCGACGGTGACGCCTTTGACGCCGAAGCCCAGGAGCAGCTCAAACTGCACGTTGTAGTTCCAGACGAGCATCTCGTGAAGTTTGTAGACCTGGTCGAACTCGTACTGAATCCAGAGGGCTTCGTCAGCCGGGGCGCTGGTGAGCCACATGTCGGCCGAGGCGATGCTGTGCTGGTCCTCGGCGTCGAGCCCGGAACCGTTGACGGTATTCTCAGGGCCGGCCGCCGGGTCCACCGGGCCGTTGGTGGTCGCGATCACACCCGTAATCGGATACGCCAGAGGTTCAGCGGTGAAGCTCCAAAGGCTGCCCTTGAAGATCGTGTTGCTCGGCGGGGCGTTGACCTCATCGACGCGCCAGTAGTAGGTCTGGCCGATGGCCAGAAGACCTTCGGGATCGTAGGTGGTCGCCGTCTGGCCCTGGCTGACGAGGACTCCCATCGGGTTGGCACGACTGGCGTTGTTGACATCCTCCGCGACGGCGCCGAAATACACGTCGTGCGAAGCGGCGTACACACCCGCTGTCCAGGCCAGAGCCACATCGCGGCGGACATCCGTCTGCCCCTCGCCGGGAATCGGGTTGCCTGCCTTGGTGCTGAACAGATCGCTGCCGGTCATGATCTGCTGGACTTCTTCCTGCGTCAGACCGCGTCGGTAGATCCGCACGTCGTCGATCAACCCGGCGAAGCTGCGGTTGGTGCCTTCTTGCGTTCGGCCGATGACCACATTCTCCGTATCGGCGGCGCCCGGACCTACGGCACCGTTGGCAAAGGTGCCGGCATCCTCACCGTTGACATAGTACTGGTGTCCGTTGTTGATGATCATCCCGCAGACATGGACCCATTCGTTGGTGGGAATAGCTCCGGTACTGCTGGACGAGCCGATGTAGGCGCCGGATGGTCCGGTGCTGAAGTGCAGGTTGCTCGGCGTGGTGTAGAGGCTGTAGGACCGGGCGGTGCCGTTGCCCTTGGCGATGATGCCTTGGTAGCCTTGGCCTGGGGTTTCCAGTTGGGGGGTGTTGATCCACGCCATTACCGTTGCTTCGTCATCCACATTCAGCGACGGATCGTGAGGCACTTCGACGTAGCCGTCCACGCCGTCGAGCTGGAGAGCGGTACGGAAGTAGCCCGGCGCCCACGAGGCGCCGCCCATGAGGGTGCCGTTGTTGCCGTTGCCGGACGAATCGGCCGCCGTGCTCCCGCCGCCTTCATCGAACCACCACCAGCCGATGATGTCCGGATCGACCGCGCCGGCGGCCGTGCTCGCCACAGCCAGCGCAACGACCAGAGTGAGCAGAAAATACAGTCGTCTACACATTGCAGGTCCTCCTTCAAGCAAACATTCAGACAGTGACACATCCTTCCGACCAGACCCCCGGGCAGTGGGCCGCCGACACAAGCATCGATGGCTCGATCGGCATATCGCGGCAATCCGACTGTCTGAGAGTCACACTACACGACAGAACTATCGGCCCGACCACCTCCTTCCTGAAGGAAATCAAGCATTAGGAATTGCGTGGAAGTACCTTAGGGTTGCAGAACAGCTTGGAGGATTGGCGCTTCCGAGATATATCTGCCCTCGACTCATACCCGAGGCCTCCGAAACCGATCCCAATCACCCTCTGCGTGCCCGCGGCATACAGCCAAGAAGCGACGGGCGCACCCTTGATCGTCCTTGCTTATACCATGTGGGACCGCAGGATGCAACAAATCAGCGCACCAAAAATCAGGTTCTGGCGTGAACAGAGGCCCGGAGGAAAGCGATGTGATGGAGGCCAAACGCCGGAGCGCCCGGTTCGATCTCCTTCGGCGGCCACGCGGCCGGAGGGCATGTGAGGGCTGCCCTATGGAGATGTCCCCGTGTTCTGCGGGATCTCGGACACGACCGCATCGCCCGGCTGATCGAAGCTCCAGACGCTGCTGACGCCGTCCTTTTCCTTCAC
>CAZNSM010000038.1:0-16617 GCA_964575615.1 uncultured Pirellulales bacterium
GTCGACGCCGCCGACTACGAGTGGCTCAGCCAGTACCGTTGGTTCGCCAAGGGCATGGACGGCAAGTACTACGCCGGACGCGCGGAACGGGGCGAGATGATCATGATGCACCGGGAGATCATGAAGCCACCGCCCGGCATGGTGGTCGATCACATCGACGGCAACTCGCTCAACAACCGGCGCAGCAACCTGCGGATCTGCACGCCGGGACAGAACAATCACAACCGGACGTTCAAGGGCAACAGGTCGGGCTTCGCGGGGGTCTATCCCTATGGCAAGCGATGGAAGGCCCTTATCACGCACAAAGGCGAGCAGATCATGATCGGTGCCTTCGACGATAAGGTCGAGGCCGCCCATGCCCGCGATCGCAAGGCCCGCGAACTGTACGGCAAGTTCGCCTGCCTGAACTTCCCCGACGACAAATCAAACGGCAAAGAGCAAACAGCAAGATGATAAAGCAAGAATCAAACAGACAAGAGATGGCGAGCGAAGGGCCTTACGTCCGATGCACGACGCAGGGCGCGCATGGTCTCTGGCCGGATGCTTCGATCCCGATGTACATCGGGACTCAGCATGACAAGAGAGGGAAGGAGCGCTCAGGGTGACAATGAGCGAGCGGTACACTGATGGGGGTGGCAGCCTCAAGCCGAAGCGCAGGCTTGGGGATGGTCGTCTCGACGCGATACGCGCGACGAGCGACGAACTCGGCTTTTTGCTGTCGAAAAGGGGCTTTCGGGCTTAGAATGGCGGGCATGATGGACAGAGCGGTTTACCGGATTATCGATGCGAATTTCAACCGGGCCCGCGAGGCGCTGCGGGTGATGGAGGAGTACTGCCGGTTCGCGGTCAACAACGGCATGCTGAGCGGGCGGGCCAAGCAGTTGCGGCACGAGCTTTGTGCCGCGATCGGACAACTGGAGCTGGGCAAGCTGCTGGCGGGACGCGACACGCTGGGCGACGTCGGCGTCGGACAGCAGGTGGAGAACCAGCTCCAGCGCGCCACGGCGGCCGAGGCGTTCACCGCGGGCGCCCGGCGGCTGACCGAGGCGCTGCGGGCGCTGGCCGAGATGGCGCAGGGCGAGAGCAAGCCGGTCGCGACGGCCATCGAGCGGCTTCGCTACCAGGCGTACACGCTGGAGAAGGATGTCGTGCTGTTCGCGCAGCCGGTGGAGAAGTTCAATCGCGTGCGGCTGTACGTGATCGTCACGAGCGACCTGCCGGCCGAGATCCTCTCGCTGGCCAGCCGCTGCGCCGCCGGCGGGGCCGACTGCATCCAATTGCGGGCCAAGGACATGCCCGACGAGCGGCTGTTCGCGGTGGCGGTCGAGTTCGTGGACATCTGCCGGGACTTCGGGGCCTTGAGCATCATCAACGACCGGGTCGACATCGCCTGCGCCGCGGGCGCCGATGGCGTACACCTCGGCCAGGGCGATCTGCCGGTGGAGCAGGCCCGGCGGCTGCAACTGAGCCCGCTGATCATCGGCAAGAGCACGCACGACCAGAACGAGCTTGAACGGGCGGTCGACTCGCTGCCGAGCTACGTGAGTCTGGGTCCGGCCTTTCCGACGACGACGAAGCCGAAGATCGAGATCGCCGGGCTGGACTACGTCCGGCATGGGTTGGAGCGGCTCGCCGAAACGGGCGTCAGCCACGTCGCCATCGGCGGGATCACGCACGAGAACGTCGAGCAGGTGCTCCGAGCCGGGGCGCAGCGCGTCGCCGTCTGCGCCGACGTGACCGAGGCGCCAAACCCGGGCGATGCGTGCCGCCGGTTCAAGGACAAGATCGCCGAGGTTTATGCAGAATGATCTGAAGCGAAGGTGAGGTGAGCAAATGATTGAAGCGAGATCCATCCGATGTCTCATCGCGGCGGCTGTCTTTGTCGGCGGCTGGGCCGCCGGCGCACGCGCCGAGGACCTCTGGGAACTGGCCAACCGGAACAAGGACATGTTGCGGATCGCGACGCTGTTCACCGCGCAGGACGTGCGCGACCGGCTCTCGACGGACGAGGGGCTCGACAGCGCGATGGACTGGTGCCGCAAGACGGGCGTGACGCACGCGTTCATCGAGTCGTTTCGCGACGGCTACACTGCCGAACGTAAGGCCCTCGAGCACGCGCGGGACCGGTTCGCCGAAAGCGGGTTCGACGTCTCCGGCTGTGTCACGCCGACCGGCTTCGGCAAGACCTCCACGGGCTGGAAGGTCGTCTCGTGCTACACAAACGCGGACACGCAGCAGCGGATCCAGGAGATCTTCGAATACGCCGCGTCCATCTTCGACGAGATCATGATCGACGATTTTCTCTTCACCGACTGCGAGTGCGAGGAATGCCAGCAGGCGCGAGGCACACAAGCGTGGGACGAGTACCGCTGCGACCTGATGGTCCGCGTCAGCCGCGACCGCATCCTCGCCCCCGCCCGCGCCGTCAACCCCAACGTCAAAGTCATCCTCAAGTATCCACAATGGTACAGCCTGCTCCATGAGCGGGGGTACGAGGTGGTGCGGCAGACGGCGGACTACGACCGGGTCTGGGTGGGGACGGAGACGCGGGACTATGACGACCCGCAGTGGGGCGGCAAGGTCCAGTACGAGGCGTACTTCATCATGCGGTGGCTGGGCGAAATCGGCGGGGCCAAGTGCGGCGGCGGCTGGTTCGACCCCTACGGCACGCACGAGGACACCTACGTCGAGCAGGCCCGCCAGACCGTGCTGGCCGACGCGAAGGAGATGCTGCTGTTCTGCTACGGCTCGCTGCTGCGTGACACCGGCCCGGCCAACGTCGCGCGGCTGCGCACCGAGATCCCGGGCCTGTTCGAGCTGGCGTCGCTGGTACGCGGCCGGCCGCTGCGAGGGATCGCCGCGCCCAAGCCGCCCAACAGCAAGCCGCGAGGCGAAGCCTACGTCTACGACTTCGTCGGCATGCTCGGCCTGCCCCTGGTGCCCACCGCGACGGTCCGCGACGACGCCAAGGCCGCCTTCCTGCCCATCCAGGCGATGAAGGACCCGCAGCTCTGGGACAAGATGCGCCGCCTGCTCGATTCCGGCGCGCCCGTGCTCGTCACCGACGGCCTGGCCGAGCGATTCACCACGAGCCAGTCCTACGACAATCTGCTCACGCTCAAGGTCGGCGGCGAACCCAAGAGCCTGCTGCAACTGTCGCGCGGGGACCTGGCGCCGATCCGCGACAGGATGCTGGCGCCGTTCGGCATCAGGTTCGACGCGCCCAACAAGGTGGCCCTGTACCTGATCGGCGACCGCTGCGTCGTGATCGAGAACTTCAACGACGAGCCGATCGACGCGACGCTGCAATTCGACAAGCCCGTCGACGCCAAGGCCGCGGTGGTCTTGCCGGTCGACGCCGACGTGAACTTCTCGTGCGACGCCGGCAAGGTCGTATTCACCACGATCGACCCGCGCACCCTCGTCGCGCTGACCTATTAGAACGACTGAACCCGAGACTTTCGAACACAGTACTTCTCGAACATAGGCCGCAGGCCTTTGTGCCCCGCCCAGGCGGGCCGTGCGGCAACGGATGTGTTCATTGCACAAGGGAGAAATCATGAACGCAAGACAGATCTTCTTCTTCGACTCCATGCTGACCCCCAAGATCATCAACTTCGTGTACTGGCTGGCGCTGCTCGGCGTCGTGGTCTCCGGCCTGGCCTCCATGTTCGCCGGCTTCGGCGGCCTGACCTTCGGCAAGTTCCTGATGGGCCTGTTCATCATCGTCGGCGGCGCCATCGCCGCCCGGATCTGGTGCGAGCTGCTCATCGTCCTGTTCAAAATCCACGAGAACATCCGCAAGCTCGCCGAGAAGGCCTGAGGCGAATATCGATGGCAGGGTCGTCTTTGCGCATGGCGAACGGGGCGTCCGGCCGAGCGAGTCTGCCGCCGTCGCAACGTCGTTTTCTGCGAGGTGGGTGCTGTTGCCGGACGTTGGGAGAGAAAAGATATGAAATACAGGAGTATCGTATTCGGCGTGGTTTTCCTGCTGTGCCTTCTGGCACTGCCTGTCATCAAATACGTCGGCGGTCGCGCTTGCATGCCCTTGTGGGTGCCACCTCTCTTGCCGGCGGAGATTGTGCCCCTGGGGATCGGGTTCGTCGCTACCGTCTACCTCTTGGGCGCGGTTGTCCGGTCGCTCATCGCGCGCAGAGACCGACGCTGGACCCTCGCCGTACTGGCGGTGGTCGTCGCAGCGACAGGAGCTTTCTGGTTCGGCGCTCGGCACCTGCCCGGATTCCTTCATGGCCTGCGGGACCGTTTTGTCAGCAAGGTCGGGTATGACCAGATGCGGCAGTTCGCCGAGGAGATATCTCAGAACCACCCTCTGGTGAACGTCGAGGGAATCCTGATCAGACCCGACAGGCTCAAGTCCGTGACCACCGAGCAGACCGAGCAATGGAACGATCTGGTCTCGCGGTATCCCTTCCTCACCTGGAACGACGGACCAGGCCATGTCATCGCGCGTGGGGGCCTGGTCGAGCTGACGTGGGGCTCGCCCCTGGTGGGTCATTGGGGATTCCAGGTGGCGCCCGGTGGCGAAGTCACCGACCTCGATCCGGATGAGGGCTGGTTCCTCCGCGTCGCCAGAGACCTCCAGTTCGTCAACTACTTCGACTGAACCGCCTGCGCTTCGCACGTGTGGGCCATGGCAAATGACCCTCGAACCGGAAAACCCCTGGAGAAAACGCGGCGACGGTCGAAGATAATGGTGTCGTCATGCGTCTGTCTGATTGCGGGCCGACTGCCGTGAGGGGCGGAGCACCCATTCTGTGCCACCGGGCCGAGGCGATTGGTCTGCGTCGTAGTCGAGGGAAGTCGAGATCACGGGAATCCTGATGCAGAAGGGAGCGAGTCGATCATGAAGATGCGAGTTTTCCTGTGCGTGACGGCGGCGGCGATGTCGGTGTCGTCATGCCTGGCTCAGACGGACGCAAGTGCGAGCGAAGGACGAATCGAGGAGCGGAAGCTTGGGCCGGTGCCGGATAACGTGCTGTATGAGGAGACCACCCGGTTCGGCGAGCACGTCGCCTGGCTCGTGTCGCGTGGCTCGAAGTCGCTGGTGATCGTCGACGGCCGCGAGGGCCCGGAATGCGACGAGATCGGCGTCTGGAAGCCCCAACCTGCACCGATCCCTGAGGTGTTGAAGAGGATGCCTGGAGACCAGGTCAAGATCCTCCAATCGGTCGACGATTCCTGGGTGAAATGGGTGCAGTTCAGCGACGACGCCCAACGGTGGGCGTACCGCGCCCGGCGCGGGGAGAAGTGGTTCGCGGTGATCGATGGCCAGGAGGGTCCCGCCTATGACGAAGTTACCTTGCCCAAGTTCAGCGAGGACGGTCGTCGTGTCGTATACACTGCCCGCCGAGATGACCAGTGGTCCATCGTTGTCGATGGCAAGGCCGGCCCGGCGTATGACGACGTCTCCAGCCCCTGCTTCAGCGCAGACGGGCAGCGTTTCGCATACATCGCCACTCGGGGCCAATCGGAGTTCGTCGTCGCCGATGGTAAGGAGGGCAATCCCTGGGATTCGGTCCGGGACATCGTGTTCAGCTCAGACGGACGGAGGATGGCCTACTGTGGAAAGAGGGGCAGTGAGCAATTCGCGGTCGTCGATGGGGAAGAAGGTTCTGGGCATCGCTGGATCGGCGGACTGGAGTTCAGCCCCGATGGGGCGCACATCGCGTACCGGGCGATGCGCGGAGAGAGCTCCGTCATGGTGATCGACCGGAAGGAAGGCCCCGCGTATGACGCGATAGACGTCGATCCGGTTTTGAACAGATCGGTCTTCAGCCCGACAGGCAGCCGCACGGCATACCGTGGGCGCAGAGGGGACAAATGGTTCATCGTCGTGGATGGTCAGGAAAGTCCCCCATACGATGATGTCTCTCGTCTTGAATTCAGCTCGAACGGCCGGCACGTCGCCTATAGCGCCAAGACGCAAGGAGGTGAGTTCGTCGTCATGGACGGTATACCGGGACCGGAGTACGGAATGACGCAGAACCTGCAATTCAGCCCGGATGGGCGACGATGGCTGTATGAAGCCTATAAGGATAGAAGATATCGCATCGTGCTCGATGGTCGGCCCGGACCGGAGCATGACGCATTCTACGATGTGGGATTCAGTCCGGCGGGCGGACATGTCGCCTGCCTCGCGGTGGACGGCAAAAGGCTTTCCATGGTCGTCGATGGCCAAGCCAAACCGCCTTATGACAACGTAGGCTTTTGGGCGTTCAGTCCGGATGACGAACGGTTCGCCTACTCGGTCAGGCAAGACGGGAAGCGCTTCATGGTCGTGGATGGACAGGAGGGACCGCGATTTGACGAGGTGCTCACTCCGAGGTTCAGTCCGGACAGTACGCGTCTCGCCTATTGGGCGAGCGAGGGCAATCGGGAGCTTGTGGTGGTCGATGGCCAGCCTGGACCGAAGTGCGATAAGGTCGAGAAGGGGACGATCCTCTTCAGCGCCGACAGCAAGCACGTGCTGTACCGGGCCCGGCGCGGCGAGAAGTGGTTCATCGTCCTCAATGGGTGCGAAGGGCCGGCTTGCGACCGAATCATCGGGCACCACCCCGCCTTCCAGAACGGCGGAACGATCGAATACCTGGGCATCCGCTATGGCGTGCTCTACAGAATCACACAGCGCCCCTGAGCACACGCGATGTGCCGAGACCCGCGTTGTTTCTTGCCGGCGCCACGACGGACGGGGCCTGCCCTGTCATGCGGAGCGGAGCGCCTCTGTCTATTGTCACCTTGAGCGACGCGCGGCACTCTTCTGGCATCCCGAGCCCGCCGAGGGAATCCGGCCAGAGACCAAGGACGTACCTGATTCGCGACCAGATTCCTCCACTCCGCGTTGCTCCGGTCGGAATGACAATGCTATCGGCAGGTCCTCGTCAGAGAATCCACCAGCAAGCACGAATCGCGTCGCAGCAGACCCTGTGTGTGAAAACATCCGGCCAAACGCGTGGCAGCCTCAAGGCGCAGCCTTGGGGATGGCGGTTCTGATTGGGCCTTGTATATCCGCAGACGCCGACACTCTCAACCATCCCCAAGTCCTGCGGACTTGAGGCTGCCACGCAGGCGATTCAATGGCTCAGGAATGCCGGCGCCTTGAAATCTGGCGGGGCCAGACCCACAGGTTATAATTGATGATCTATCGGGCGGAATGTGGCGTGTATCGAGAAATAGAGATCGAGGGGCGTTATGCGAAAGCTGATGGCGGGGTTGGCGGCATTGTGGTGCGGGGTGGTGAGCGGGCAGGCGGGGGAGCTGCCGGAGCGGGCGCCGGGGGCGTTCTTTCCGCTGAGGGCACGGGACCATCGGGATGCGGCGTCGTTCCAGCGCGGCCGGCCGGTGGTCGGGACGACGTACTTCTACTGGTACGACATCGACAGCAACGCCCACATCTTCGACCACGACGGCTCCGACGCGATGACGACGCATCCGGCCGACATGACCGACCTGAGCTACAAGCGGGCCTCGTGGCACCAGAGCCAACTGCTCGACGTGATGGACGCGGGCATCGACTTCATCATGCCGGTGTACTGGGGCGTGCCCGGCGACTACGACGGCTGGAGCTTCGCGGGACTGCCTCCCTTGGTCGAGGCGCACAGCGAGCTGGAGAAGGCGGGCCTGAACCCGCCGGCCATCGGCCTGTTCTACGACACCTCGATCCTCCAGTGGAACCGCTTCAACGCCGATGGCAGCAGCTACCACGTGGACCTGACCACGGACTTCGGCAGGCGCTGGTTCTACACGGCCATACGCGATTTCTTCAGCCTGATCCCGCCGGCCAAGTGGGCCCGCGTCGACGGCAGGCCGATCATCTTCTTCTACGAAGCGGCGTTTGCTGCCCGACAGGACCCCGAGCGGCAGTTCGCGTTCGTCAAGGAGCGCTTTGCAGCCGATTTCGGCGTCGAGCCGTTCCTCGTCAAGTCCGCCGGCTGGCAGGGCCAGACGGACGCGACCTACTCGTGGGGCGGCGCGGTCAACGGCCCGATCCTCTTCGAGGACGTGGCCGCACTGGGCCCGGGCTACGACCACAGCGCCGTGCCCGGCCGGCAGCCTCTGATCGTCGAGCGTCACGATGGACAGACCTACATCGAGCGCTGGACGAAGCTGCTGCAACTGCCGCCGGGGCAGAGGCCCTGGATGGTGCACGTCGAGACGTGGAACGAATGGCACGAGGGGACCGACGTCGCCCGCTCGCGCGAATACGGGCGAAGCTACATCGTGCTGACGAAGCTCTTTGCCGACATGTGGCACACCGATACGCAGCTTCGGTTCGGCTCGCCCTACGCAGACGCCGAGCGGATCGTCTGGGAGCCGGACACGCCCAAGGGCCTGACGCTGCGCCCCAGCGGCGGCGACGGCAACTGGCAGATCATCGAGCGCGGCGGGAGCGAGGCGGTTGTCACGCTGCCCAACCCCCATTCGCAAACGACTCGCTATCTGTACTTCGACGTGGACGATGCCTTCGCGTTCGGCGTGCGCGGCAGGTCCGTAACGGTCGCGGTGACGTACCGTGACGCAGGCTGCGCCTCGTTCGGCGTCGAATACGACAGCACGGTCAGCGAAGGTCCGCTGGAAGGTTCATTCCGACCGGCCGGAAGCGTCGCTCTGACGGGCAGCGGCCAGTGGAAGAACGCGCACTTCGCGCTGCCCGAATGCCGGTTCGCCGGCCGCTGCAACGGCGTGGACCTTCGCCTAGTCGCCACCGGCGGCGACATGGAACTGGCCGTCCGCCGCGTCGAGATCGCCAGACCGTAGGACGTGCGCCGCTCGTTCGCTGTCGATGCTCTGTTTGGCAGCCTCAAGCGTCACCATCCCAATAGGTAGGGGCGAATGATTATTCGCCCCTACAGGCGGCCACACACGGTTCTGTACGCCACAATGAGGCTTGCCGCAAGATCTGCCCGGATACACGAGGCGGCCACCTCGGTTTTGCCGTTGACTTCGGGCGAGAGGCGGAGTAGGTTGGCCGAGGTCATATCTTACGTATACGTATCAGTTGCGGGGGTCGCGATGGCGACCGGGCACGAGATAGCGATGGGTTTGCGGGCGGCGTACGGGCGGATGCACCGGCAGAGCAATCTCTGTCTGGCGCGTCGAGGCGTGACCGTCGATCAGTTCGTGCTGCTGGCGCTGCTGGCCGAGCAGGACGGGATCACGCAGCAGGAGCTGGTCCGGCGGGCCGACTCCGACGCCAACACGATCCGCGCGATGCTGGTCCTGATGGAGGATCGCCGGCTGGTCGCGCGACGGCCGCACCCCACCGACGGCCGCGCCTATAGCGTCACCCTGACGCGCAAGGGCCGACAGGCCCTCAACCGCTTGTGGACCGAGAGCGAGTCGGTGCGGCAGCGCCTGCTCGCCCCGCTCACACCGTCCGAAGCCGATCTGCTGGTCGATTTCCTCGCACGCATTTCCGAAGCCATGTCGCAAGAGAACGGCTCTACGCCGACCACCGAGACAAAACAAGTGCTGAAAGGAGAAGAAAGATGAACAGACCCAGAGTCACCATCGCAGTGATAACGCTGGCCGCATTGGTGCTGGTCTTGGCAACGTCCGCGCAGGCGCAGCCCGGGCCGGGCGGTCCGCGAGGTCCGCGCGTGACCTCGCCCGAGGTCGCCGCCGACCGGCACGTGACGTTCCGCATCCTGGCGCCGAAGGCCGAGGCGGTGCAGCTTTCCGGCGGCGACATCCCCGGCGTCGGCCAAGGAGCAGATATGAAGAAGGATCCGAACGGCGTGTGGGAGGTGACGCTCGGTCCGATCGACGCGGGCGCGTACCGCTACAACTTCAACGTGGACGGCGTCTCGGTGATCGACCCGCGCAATCCGGCCACCAGCGAATCCAACGCGAACACCTGGAGCCTCGTGTACGTTCCAGGCTCGGAGTTCATGGACACCCGGCAGGTGCCGCACGGCGCCGTCGCCGAGGTCACGTACTGGTCGGCGTCGCTGGCGCGGTTCCGGCGGATGCACGTGTACACCCCGCCGGGCTACGAGTCGGGCCAGGGCAAGTACCCCGTCTTCTACCTGCTGCACGGCGCCTCCGACTGCGACGACTCTTGGACGTCGGTCGGCCGGGCGGGCTTCATTCTGGACAACCTGATCGCGGCCGGCAAGGCCAAGCCGATGGTGGTGGTCATGCCCGCCGGACACACCGGCCCCTTCACGTTCGGCCGCCGGATGCCTATGGATGAGTTCACGAAAGACTTCATCGGCGACATCATGCCGCACGTGGAGAAGAACTACCGCGTCTATACGGACAAGGCACACCGCGCCATCGCGGGTCTGTCCATGGGCGGAGCGCAGACGCTCAACGTCGCCATTCCCTACCCCGACAAGTTCGCGTACGTGGGCGTCTTCAGCTCGGGCGTCTTCGGCATCGCCGGCGGCGGGCCCGGCAGCGTGCCCCAGGGACCTTCGTGGGAAGAGCAGCACAAGGACAAGCTCGACGGAGCTGCGCTGAAAGACGGGCTCAGGCTCGTCTGGTTCGCGACGGGCAAGGACGACTTCCTCGTCCAGACCTCGCGCGCCAGCGTCGAGATGCTCAAGAAGCACGGGCTGGACGTGGTGTACAAGGAGACCGACGGCGCGCACACATGGATCAACTGGCGGAACTATCTCAACGAGTTCGCGCCGCAGTTGTTCCAGTAGGTCGTCCGCGCGGAAACGCCGGAAGGCAATGTCATCTGGCGCCGCAGGTGTTGAACAGGCTGTAGAAGGTGTAGGTGTCGCCGTACTTTGGGGCGAGCCGGTCGAAGACGGCCTGGTTGTTGCCCTGCGCGCCGCGGACGATGGCGGTGATTTCGCGGAACTCATTCTGCACGTCGGGCTCGATGGTCCAGCCTCGCGCATCCGGGGCGGTCCTGGTCTCCAGCGCATGCACCAGCACCGCCTCGGCCCAGTGGCGCGGAAGCCGCGTGTAGCCCAGCGGCCCCAGCAGGGGCAGACCGCGCGCCAGCTCGGCCCGCTGATGCGTCAGGAGAAGATGCGCCATGAGATATTCGAACGCCAGGCGATGATCGGGGTGGTCCTGCAACAGCCTCTTGAGCAGGGGCTCGAAGGAAACCCCTCCGACCGCATGGTCCGTCGTCCCCTGCGCGCGGCGCCAGGCGCCGATCAGCGGATCGCTGTCGGCCCTGGCGGGGTCGGCGATCACATCCGCCCATCGGCGCGCCAGCGCGCGACCGCCGGCGTACTTCTCCAGCGCCTCCAACACGATCCGAGCGGACTCGTGCTGCCCTTTGACCAGATGGATACGGACCAGCGCCTCCAGCACATGCGGGGACGGCCCCTCGTTGTCCAGTAGTTCGTAGGCGTTCTTCTCGGCGGCGTTCGGGCAGCCCAGGTCGAGGTACAGCTCCAGCAGCTTGGCGTGCTGAAAACGCCCGGTCATGTCGTCAAAGCTCAGGAACAGCGTCTTGGTCCCATCCTGCGGGTAGGCGCACAGCTCGTCGCCCGAGCGGCCCAGGTGCGCTAGAGCGCGGTTGACGTCGAAGACGCCGGAACGCGTGAAGGCGCGCCTGCCGCGCATGCGATGCGCCAGAGCAATGACCCGGTCCCACTGCCTTTGCTGCGCGTAGTAGTGCAGCGCTCGCTCGTCACGAAGATGATTCCGAGAGAACGCCAGGCACAGGGCCGCGACGAGAACCACCGCAAGCACGCGCAAAGCAATCGACAGACGCCGACCATTCGTCTTCCATGGATCGGTCTGCCTGGCCTCTCTCATAGGTCGGGCGCTCTCTCTTCGGGTGGCAGCCTCAAGCGCAGCTTGGGGATGGCGCATGTCCGAAACCATCCCCAACTCCTGCGGAGTTGAGGCTGCCACCCACCGTCTCAGGGCCCGAACGCGAGCCAGGACTCGACCCAGGAACACCAATAGTATCAGACCCGGGACGAAGGCATATAAGGTGATCGTCAGCGAATGGGAAAAGGTGGCGAGTTCGAGAGCGTGACCCGAGTCCCAGAGTGTCCCAATCGTGTAGATCGCGCCGAGTTCGAGGCCGAAGACAAACCGCCCCAGGACGAAGGAGATGCCGGCGGCCAGAAAAGCCTCGACCACCGCCACGACGATTCGTCGATGCAGCAGGGCTTCGATCAGACAGATGACGCCGGCAAAGACGAAGGCCGATGCGCCAATCAGGTAATATGCCATCGCAAACAGGACCGCAAACACGCCCGCCCGCATCGACAAGACCTTGGTCGGAATCGACTCGTACAGGACCGCCATCCAGACCGACAGCACGATCGCAAGCAGGGCGGGAAGCGGATCGTCGTAGCGGCTGTAGATCATCAGCGTGACGATTACCGCAAGCCAGGTCAGGTCTTTGAACTTGCCCGCCTGTAGCGAGCGCAGCAGGCGCTGCACGCCGACGAAGAGCAGGGCCAACACCGCGACGATGACGAGGACCCCCAGCCAGGGGCTGCGATACGTCTGCGCCAGCAGTGCGGCCAGCGCGTTGAGCGGACCGCCGGGAGTGGTCGAGGCAGCGAGAAGGAACGGGCGTTCCCACGAGAAGACCGGATAGGCCGCAAACACGCCAAACCCGTGGTACAGCAGTTGAGGTTGAACCCCCCTCCACACGCATACGAACAGGCCCAGGAACAGACCTCCCTGCCACCAGAGCTCCAGCCTTCGATGGTCCATGCGGCCCTTATAGTGCATCGGGGCCGAGGCCGACAAGAAAAACGTTGGTTCCTGTGGCGACGGCAGTAAGATGGGCACGTGTATCTGAGCATCCCGACAACAATGTCGCCGATCGGACGGGCACGCCGCTGCCATGACGCAAAAACGCGCAGAACCGGAGGATTTCATCCGCAGGTGGGTCCGGGAGGCCCTGCGATGAGATCGCGCAGACTCCCGGCGGCATCTCTTGTCTTGTGGGCGATGGCAGCGGTCTTCTTTGCGGCCTCGTGCGAAGACGAGCGACCGCAATCGCCCGCGGTCTTGGGCAAGACGCCGCGGGTCACGCCGGACTATGCGGGGATCGTCCTTCCGCCCAACGTCGCCCCGTTGAACTTCCGGATCGACGAGCCCGGCCGCCGATACGCCGCCCGGATCCACTCCGACGCGGGAGAAGAGATCGAGATTCTCAGCCGAACGGGCGAGATCGTCATCCCCCTGGCAAACTGGAAGACCCTGCTCAGCACGAATGTCGGCAAGGAGATCACGGTCGATGTGTACGTAAAGGCCGAGGACGGCAAGTGGAATCAGTACCAGCCCATCCGCAATAGAATCGCACCAGAGCCGATCGACTCGCATCTGGTCTACCGCTTCATGATGCCCTCGTCATATTTCCCCAAGCCGATGCAAATCTGTCAGCGGAATCTGGAGACGTTTGACGAAGAGGTCCTGCTCGACACGCGTAACTTCGGGAACGGCTGCGCCAACTGCCACAGCTTCGTGGGCACCGACCCCGACAGAATGCTCCTGGGGATTCGCAGCACGTCTCTTCCCAGTGCGACCGTCTTCGCTCACGACGGCCGCGTCGAGAGGATTGGCGCCAAGTTCGGGTACACCTCGTGGCATCCGAGCGGCAGGATCGTGACGTATTCGATCAACGACGTGCGGCAGTTCTTCCACACGGCGCAGCACGAAATCCACGACGTGGTCGATCTCGACTCGATCATCGTCTGCTACGACGTCGGAAAGAAGGAGGTCCGCACGGCACCGGCTCTGTCCGACAAGACGCGTCTGGAGACCTATCCCGCCTGGACGCCTGACGGCAAGTACCTGTACTTTTGCAGTGCCCCGCTGTTGTGGACGGACAGGCAAACGGTGCCGCCGAAGCGATATGCCGAGGTGCAGTACGATCTGATGCGAATCCCTTACGACCTCGCGACGGACGCCTGGGGCGCGGCGGAGACGGTGCTGAGCGCCAGAGACACCGGCCGGAGCATCTTGCTGCCTCGCGTCTCGCCCGACGGCCGATTTCTGCTGTTCTGCATGAGCCGATACGGGTGCTTTCCGGTCTACCAGCCGACCAGCGACCTGTACATGATGGACCTGACGACCGGCGCGTACCGCGAGGTCGCGATCAACAGCGAGCACAGCGAGTCATGGCACAGTTGGTCGAGCAACAGCCGTTGGATCGTATTCAGCAGCAAGAGACAGGGAGGGCTGTACACCCGGCCGTACATCAGCTACGTGGACGCCAAGGGCCGGACGCACAAGCCGTTCGTGCTGCCGCAAAGGCGTCCGTCGTTCTACGAATCGTGCTATCGTCTCTACAGCGTGCCGGAACTGGTCGACGCAGCCGTGAACGTGAACGGCCGGTCGCTGGTCGATGCGATCTCCGGTCCCGCCCAGATCCGCGTCAATTCGATCACCGGCGCGACCCCCAGCAGCACCGAGGCCTATCCCAAGGGCCGGCCCAGCGTGCAGTAACCAGAAGAAGCCGATGAACCGGCAGGCCAGTCCGCCTGTGGCGGACTACGGCGCGTCGGCCGCGGTTCCGGCGGGCGCCGCGGCCACTTCGATCTCCACGGGGTTGCTCACCACGGTGAGATCCTCCAGATCGAACGCCACCTGGATCGTATGCCGGCCGGGTCCCAGCGGCAGCCCCATTTCCGCGGGCACCGTCAACATCAGGTCGGCCAATTCGCCGCCGGGAGCCAGCGGATGCATTTTCGCCTGGACCGCCTGGTCCCGGCGCCGGTGATGCCAGCGCCCGTCGAGCCAGACGCGATCGGGACAGACCGGCTCATGAACGTTGAAGGCGAACAGACGCCGGCCCTGATTACGCAGGTCCAGTCTGAAAGTTGGTGTCTCCCCGCTCTGCCAGAGGCGTTTCGTCGGGCGCAATCGGCCCTGCAACCCTTCGGCTTGCGGCCCCCAGTCGGACGCCGTCCGCACGATGCGATCTGTCCGCCCTGCCAGCACCCTGTCTTCTCGCGAGCAACCCCCGGACAGGAGACCGCCAAGCAGCACGATGAGCATGGCTCGGATTGCTGTCTTCGCCATAGGTTTTCTCTGCCACATCACGGTTTCGCCGGATCGACGCTGGACCATTATACGCGCGTCCGGCCGGGACGCCAGAGAACCCCTGCCACAAAGTGCCGGTATGCACCGCCCGGGGCTTTTTTCGAACTGGAGAAGCCGCTCCCGGGAGACTTTTCTACGGTTTATCCACCTTAAGGCGCGCCGGGCGGACAAATTCTCCAGGTCCGAGAAATAGCCAACAAGCTTGGGGCTTTGGGCAAGAGAAAGTATCCCCGCCTTCGCAAGGGGGAAATCATTAACTCATAAGCTACTGAAAACACAAGCGTTATGCGATATCAAAACTCCGTCCTCTTCACTGCGACCTCAAATGCCTTGCAGGCGGGCACGCCGGTTGCAACATTCCGCCGGATGTGGACAGGCTATGACCCACTCGTCGCCAACTTGTCCACACGTTATCCACAATTGCGTCGCCCCAGGGACGCGACCGCGACGTACACGACCATCGGCCGTCTCCAGGCTTCCGATTGACGATTGCGCATCTCGGATCCGGATTGGCCTCGGCGCGCAGATTCGCAATCCACCAGCGCGCTGGGCCCTGGGAAAATGCGGCGGTCGCCCGATAATTGCCGGCCCATTCGTGCGGCGCACGGGCATCGGTTCTCAAAGTGGACCCCGGCGGCCCGATTCGGCCTAATTCTCTTGACATTGGGTCGGAAATAGGGTAGACTGACCCTGGTAGATCGTTCCACGGAGCGATCCACTCGAAATGGGGGGTGCTCATCGCTTACCTTCATGGGCACTCAGTAAGGCAGGTTTGGCAGTTTCGTTCGATGGCCCGGATTCATCCTTGGGGTGTTTCCACAGGCCGTCTGCGACCGGGGGGTTGCAGGACTCATGCGACAGACGCAGGTCCACCACGCAATGTCGATGCTGGCAAACACATCACGACAGCTTCGGGCGATCCTTGGATTCGCCCTGCTGCTCTCGGCCGTGCCGTCGCTTCGAGCCGACACCGTGGACGCCGTACACGACAGCTTCGGGGCCTACGACAGCATCATCTTCTGGGGCGGTGGGTACGCCGGAGACATCGTGGGGGCCGGCGTCTACATGCTCGACAAGACCAACAGCACGGGAATCGGCGACACATGGTCGAACGGCTTGATCCCCGGATTCTGCATCGAGCTGCACGAACCGGCGCCCGACGTCACTGTGACATACGACGTGCAAATGCCCGACGATGTTTACAACAGCTACACGGGCGAGGTGCTCGGCACCACGAAAGCGAACTATCTGCGCGAGCTGTGGGCCAAGCATTACGACTCAGCCTGGGCCAGCGGCGGTTCCTACACCGACCAGCAGAACAGCATGGCCGCGATCTTTGCGGCGGCGGTCTGGGAAATCATCTACGAAAAGCTCCCGGCAACGCCGGCCGGCTGGGATGTCACCGTCGACGGGACGCCCGGCTACGGCGGCTTCCGCGCGACCAACCTCGACATCGAGACCACCAACAAATGGCTGCACGAGCTGACCGGCAGCGGCGCCAAGGCAGACCTGCTCGTGATCTCGCACAACGGCATGCAGGACTACCTCGTGGCCGTCCCCGAGCCGGCGACGCTGCTGCTGCTCGGACTGGGCGGGGCGCTGGGCCTGCTTGGACGC
>CAZNSM010000038.1:16717-32391 GCA_964575615.1 uncultured Pirellulales bacterium
CCGTACACGCTGACCCCATTGGGCAGCGCGCAGATCGTCATCAAGAGCGCCGACAACAGCGTTACCTATCTGACCGGCTCATTGGGCAGCGGCGATCTGTCCACCATCGGAACGGTGGCCGGCGGGTTCACGCAGTTCCAGATGGACATCACCGACCTGTTCATCACGCACGAAGGCTCAGCGCTCGGATCGGCGGCACTGGCCCTCCTCGAAAACCTCAGACTACCCTCGCTCGATTTCGAGCTTTCTCTTCAAGGTGGAAGCGGCCCGGGCTACTACAGCTTCGCCCAGATGCTCGACGGCGGCTACAGCGGCAGCGGCGGGTTCAGCGGGGCCATGTCGGTCCCCGAACCGACGACCATCGCCCTGCTCGCTCTCGGCAGCCTGGCCTTGGCGCGAAAACGCCGAAACGAATAAAGTGACCCCCCCTACCTTGGAAGGACGGGCCGTGGTCCCGGCATGCCGGGACCGCGGCCCGCGATTTTTCCGGCTCGCCGAATCCGCAAGGCTTGCATTCTCCGCACGTCGATGGCAGCATGGTAGCCGTGAGGGCCGCCTGCGTAACCAAGCGGGCGGGTGCGCCGTTTTTCGCAAACAAGGGTTTCGAGTGCGGAAATGGAAATACGTCGATCCACAATCGCCGTCGTTCTTACCGTTGCGACTCTGACACCACCCCTCGGAATCGCACCGGCGGCCGAGCGGTATGAACCGACGTGGGAATCGCTCGACGCGAGGCCGACGCCGCAGTGGTTCAGGGACGCGAAGTTCGGGATCTTTGTGTGTTGGGGTCTGTACTCCGTGCCCGCGTGGACTCCGAAGGGCCATTACGCGGAATGGTACCAGTACTGGCTGCAGGAGAAGGCCTTCGACGGACAGGTGGCCGAGTTTCACGCCCGCACCTACGGCACTGACTTCCAGTTCCGAGACTTTGCGCCGATGTTCAAGGCCGAGCTGTGGGACCCGAACGCCTGGGCCGACCTGTTCGCGAGGGCCGGCGCCAGATACATTGTGCTGACCACCAAGCACCACTCCGGCTACACGCTCTGGCCCAGCGCCGAGGCCGAGCGGACCTATGGAGCCAACTACAATCCCGTCAAGGTCGGGCCCAAACGCGATCTCGTCGGTGACCTGGCAATAGCAGTGCGAAAGAAGAACATCCGGGTCGGGCTGTATTACTCGCTGTACGAGTGGTATCACCCGCTCTGGAAGAGCGACAAGGCCAGGTTCGTCGAGGAGCATCTATTCGGGCAATTCAAGGACCTCGTGACGCGCTATCGGCCCGATGTGGTGTGGGCGGATGGGGAATGGGACCTGCCCTGGGAGCAGTGGCGAAGCCCCGAACTGCTGGCCTGGCTCTTCAATCATGCGCCGAACGAGAAGGACCTGGTCATCAACGACCGGTGGGGCAAAGGGGTCCGCCACAAGCACGGGGGATTCTACACGACTGAATACGGTTCCGGCCTGGACGACGATGCCCACCCCTGGGAGGAGAACCGGGGGATGGGACACTCGTACGGCTACAACCGCGCCGAGAACGCCGAGGATTACCGATCCGCTCGGGAGCTGATCCTGATGCTCATCGACGTCGTGAGCCGGGGCGGCAACCTGTGCCTGGACATCGGGCCGCGGGCCGACGGCACAATCCCGGTGATCATGCAGGAGCGGTTGCTCCAGATCGGCGCCTGGCTCGCCACCAACGGCGAGGCCATCTACGGCACGCGCATGTGGAAGGCGTCCTGCCAGTGGAGCGAGGGAAGTGTCCCGCAGGTCAAGCGGGGCGAGTACATGACGCAGTTCAACATCCTGGAGCAGACGGTCGTCCCGCCGCCGGGGCAGGCGCGCAAGGAGGTGTTGTTCACCTTCAAGGACGCGAATCTGTACGCGATCGCCCCGAAATGGCCCGGCCGAGAATTGCGGCTAAAGGACGTCCAGGCCGCCAGCCACACAGAAGTCACGTTCCTGGCGACGCGTGCAATGCTTCCCTGGCGAACCGACGGCAACAACCTGATCGTCACACTGCCTGAGTTCGATCCTGACGAACTGGGCAATCAACATGCGTACGCATTTCGTGTGAGTGACGTCACACGGTAGATGGATGACTTGGCGACACCCTGGGAACCACTTGGAGACTGTCCTTTGCAGAGGGAGGTTTGAGATGGGTGCTGGATGGATCGTCGGCATTGCGCTGGTGGTCAGCGGAGCCTTCGGGACGTATTGGGAGATCCGGAACACGCGTGGGCCGCGGGAGCGCGCGTTCATGACCAAGGTCGCCGCGGTTTGCTGGGCGTATGTTCTCTGCTATCTCCTGCTTCTCATTGTCCTTCCGCGCCCGTACAGCCTGTTCGCCGCGATTCCCTACGCGATCTTCCTGTGTCTGGGGATCGTGTATGCCAACCGGACTGCGGAACGAATCCGGCAGGAGGAATCGGCGAACCAGCCGACGGATGCTCCACGGCCATAGTACCGCTGCATAGACAGGCACACTGCCGGCGATGCGCTCTTCCGCCAGAGCGACCACGGTTTCGAGCGCCTTGCGGGCCTGCTCTCTGGCGTCGGACGATCACCGGGACCGGCTCGCCTCCCGGCCCTTTCAAGTCCGCCACAAACGCCGCCACTTGGTCGAGCTTCGTCCGCCCGGCCTGATGCAGATCGCCTTCGGGCAACAGATGCGTCACGACCTTCTTTCGTGTCCACGAGCTTTCCACCGAGCCGGGCAGGCGGGCGTCCCGATGTGGCCCAGGTCCCAGCCGAAGACGGCCGGGAACTTGCCGCAAACGCGGTGGACGTCGCTGTCGAAATCGTTCGCCCCGGCCTTCCATCCGACACCGTAGGCGAGCGTGTTCTGATAAGCAAGAAGAATGCCTTTCTGCGTCACCTCGCACAGGTTCCGATAGAGAGCTTTCGTCTCGGCCGTCGCCAGAGGGTCGGTCGGCTCGGGTTCGGCTGGGAAGGTGACGCCACAGGCCAGAAGGATGATCCAACAGGAAGCGCACGGTCTCATACCCGGACTCCTCAATTCTCCATTCTCCTTGCGTGTTGCACAGGAGTATAGAGCATCGGCGGGCCCGGAAGCGAAAACTTTCCCGATATCGCGACGCGCCGCGCGACGTGCGCGCAGAAAAAGAGGGAGACAGCGACCCCCCTTGGCATAGACACCTGGTCAGCCGCCCCCCCTGGAAAAGAAGGAAGGAGTATTATGAGCGAGTCTTCCGGATCTCGGGCTTTTCTACTACCCCCTTACACCCAAAGTATAGTTCAGGTTTTAACGGAAGCAAAAACAGCGAGAGGATTCTTTCGTATGTTCCCGTGAGGGCGGTCCGCGACTGGCGGAACGCTTTGGTCCTTTCGGTCCTTTGGGTCCTTTAGAACTTGAAGGACCGAAGGGACCAAGAGGACCGAAACGACGGATGGCCCGTACGGGCGGCTGACCCGCCGGCGGCCCGCCGGTTCGAACCTGCATGAGGACCGTGGATGCTACCGTTTACCGATCCTGTACTGATCTTCGGCAGCGTTATGGCGCTGATTCTGGTCGTGCCGCTGTTCGCGAGGGGACTGCACCTGCCCGAGATCATCGGGTTGATCGCCGCCGGAATCGTCTTCGGTCCGCACGGCCTCGGGGTCCTGGCCCGCGACCAGACTATCCATCTGCTCGGCACGGTCGGCCTGCTGTACATCATGTTCCTCGCGGGGCTGGAGATCGACCTGCACCAGGTCCGAAAGAACCGCAGCCACGCGATCGTCTTCGGGCTTCTGACGTTCAGCGTTCCCCTGGCGATGGGAATCCCGATGGGCATCTGGGTGCTCGGGCTGACCGTTCCCTCAGCCGTCCTCCTGGCGAGCATGTTCAGCTCCCACACGCTGCTGACCTTTCCCGTCGTGGGCAAGCTGGGCTTGGCCAAGTCCCGTTCGGTGACGACGGTCATCGGCGGAACCATCATCACCGACACGCTGGCTCTGCTGTTGCTCTCGGTCATCGCCAGCACCACACGGGGCGAACTGACCGCCGGCTTCTGGGTCCGCCTGTTCGTCCTGATGGTCGTGTACATCGCGGCCGTCCTGACCCTCATCCCGCTGATCGGCCGCAAGTTCTTCCGCGATATCGCGGTCGACGAGAACAGCGAGTTCATTTTCGTCCTGGCGGTCGCCCTGCTCAGCTCGTTTCTGGCACACGTGGCCGGACTGGAGCCGATCATCGGGGCCTTCCTGGCCGGGATCGCGCTGAACTCCCTGATCCCCGAAAAAAGCCTTCTGATGACCCGCATTCACTTCACCGGCGACATCATCTTCATCCCCTTCTTCCTGCTGAGCGTGGGCATGCTGGTCGACCTGGGCCTGCTGCTGACGGGGTCGGGGGCGTGGATCATCTCCATCAGCATGACCGTGGTCGCCCTGCTGGCCAAATGGGCCGCTGCCCGAGCCGGCGAGACGGCGCTGCGGTACCGTCGGGACGAAGGCCGATTGATCTTCGGGCTCAGCGTCAATCAGGCCGCCGCCACGCTGGCGGCGGTCATGGTGGGCTATGACCTCGGACTGTTCTCCGAGGCGGTCATCACCGGCACCATCATGATGATCGCCGTAACCTGCCTGGTCGGCTCGATCGTCACCGAACGGGCCGGACGGGCGGTCGCTGTGCACGAAGAGCAGGCGGGCTTCGATGCGTCGTCGGCGCCGCACCGGATCATGATTCCCCTCGAGGAGCGAGGCGGGGCCAGAGAGCTGCTCGACGTCGCGCTGCTGCTTCGGGAGAAAGGATCGCACGAGCCGCTGTACCCTGTTCGCGTGGCCGAGGAGGGCAGCGACTCCGACCAGCAGGTGGCGGCGGCCGAGAAGATTCTCGCCCATACGGTCGTCCGCGCCATGGCGGCCGGCGTCCCGGTGACTCCCCTGACGAGCGTGGACATCAGCGTCACCTCGGGCATCCTGCGGACCATCCGCGACAATCGGATCTCCATGGTCCTGCTGAACTGGGACGGGCAGGTGGGCTTCAAGACCCGGACGTTCGGACGCATCATCGATGCGGTCGTCGAACAGAGCGTTCAGTTCATCCTGATCAACCGTTTCCGCGAACCGGTCAGCACCACCGGCCGGATCGTGCTGGTCCTGCCACCGCTGGCGGAGCGTCAGCCCGGCTTCGAGTCAGTCATCACCGCCGTCAAGACACTGGCCAACCAGGCGGGAACCACCCTGCTGGTCCGTTGTTCCGTCGAGACGAAGGCCGCCGCAGAGACGTTCATCACGAAGACCCCGCCTTCGGTGTCCACGGCCATCCGGACCCTCGGCGCATGGAAGACCGTGCAGGAAGACCTGGCCGATGAGATCGACCCGAACGACTGGCTCATCCTCATGAGCGCGCGAAAGGGAGAGGTCGCATGGCAGCCCATCCTGGACCGCCTGCCCGGTCGTCTGGCCGGGCAGTTCCCCAACACGACGTTCTCCGTCGTCATACCGCCGACCCAACGGTGGGACAGCCAGCAGGCGGCCGACAAGATCCTCGATTCCTCCTACATCTTCTCGACGTTCACCCGCGAGAGGTCGAGGTTGCAGATGGACGTCACGAGCACGGAGCAGGCGATTCGAGAGCTGCTGAGCTGCCATTTCCGCGAGGGCTCCGACGAGGCGCGTGCGATCACCCGTCTGCTGCACACAATGAGCCAGCAGGAGCCCGTGGAGCTGACTAAGGACGTCGTTCTGCTCCATGCCCATATACCGCAGGTCTTCGGGTCGACGGTCTTCCTGGGGATCTCACAAAGCCCCCTGGATGTGCCGCTTGCCTCGGGTGAGCCGCACATTCTGATTATCCTGCTGGACCCGGTCGGACAGGACCCGGCCAGGCACCTGCGGGCCCTGGCGGACATCGCCCGGATCATTCGCCTGCCCGACATGGTCCAGGTGCTTCGGACCGCGAAGGACTTCGACAGCCTGATCTCGGACATTGCCCTGCGAACGATCGGCAGGAAGTAGAGCCGGACACGGCGGCCCCGGACTACAGAATACGGGCGATGGCGGCCCGGAGAGCGGAAAATCAGCGGATTCTTGCCTCCTGCGACCCTTGACTTACGCCGGTTTCGGTGGTAGGTTATGAGCTTTTGGGAACCCTGGCCAGGGACGGTGATCGGCACTTGCACGGGTGTGTCACACCTTTTTTTTGAACAGAATCCAGCGCGGCCGCCGTGCTTGGCGACTTGACCCGAATTCGGACCAATCGAGATCGAAGACATGACGAAGGACGTGGAACAGCCCCAGGAACGCTTTGAGGATATGCCGATTCTTGAGGAGCTCAAGAATTCATATCTGAACTACGCGATGAGCGTGATCGTGTCGCGGGCCCTGCCCGATGCGCGGGACGGCCTGAAGCCCTCCCAGAGGCGCATCCTCGTCGCGATGAACGATCTGAATCTGGGACCACGAAGCACCCATCGAAAGTGCGCCAAGATCGTCGGCGACACGAGCGGCAACTATCACCCCCACGGGGACCAGGCCACTTACGGGACGCTTGTCCGCCTGGGCCAGGACTGGAACATGCGGTACACGCTGGTGGACCCGCAGGGCAACTTCGGCAGCATCGACGCCGACCCGCCCGCGGCCATGCGATATACCGAGGCCCGCATGGCGGCGCCGGCCATGGAGATGCTCCAGGACCTCAACTACGAGACCGTCGACTTCATTCCGAACTACGACGAGACGCGGATGGAGCCGGTGGTGCTTCCGTCGCGGTTTCCGAACCTGCTGGTCAACGGCTCGACCGGGATCGCGGTCGGGATGGCCACGAACATCCCCCCGCACAACGTCAAAGAGATCTGCGACGCGCTGCTGCTGGTGATCAACGACCCGAAGTGCGGATTCAAGGACATCATGAAAGTCCTTCCCGGCCCGGACTTCCCCACCGGCGGCATCATCTGCGGCAAGAAGGGCATCGTCGACGCCTACACCACCGGCCGCGGCCACCTGAAACTGCGGGCCAAAACCGAGGTCGAAACCGACAAACGCGGCCGGGAGCGAATCGTCGTCACCGAGATTCCGTACACCGTCATCAAGACAGCGATCGTCTCGAAGATCGCCGAGTGCGTGCACGGCGGGACCATCCCGGAGATCGCCGACGTCCGCGACGAGTCCGATCGCCACGGGCTGCGCATCGTGGTGGAGCTGAAGAAAGACTCCGATTCCGAGGTCGTGCTGAACAAGCTGTTCCGCTACACGCCGTTGCAGACCACGTTCGCCATCGCCAACATCGCGCTGGTCAACAATCAGCCCGAAACACTCAACATCCGCGAGATGTTGCAGTGCTTCATCGACCATCGCAAGAACGTCATTCGCCGGCGGAGCCGGTTCCTTCTGCGACGGTGCCGCAACCGGGCCCACATCCTCGAAGGTCTGATCCTGGCGGTGACGGATATCGACGAGATCATCGAGATCATCAAGAAATCGCCCGATGCGCCGACCGCCAAGCTGAACCTGATGAACAAGCCGTTGCGTCTGGCCGAGATGGCGACGCTGCACAAGCTGCTGCCCGCCGCGTTCGTCAAGGCCAAGAGCCGCGGGGACCACTTCCTCACCGGCCCGCAGGCGGACGCCATCCTGACGATGCAATTGCAGCGGCTGACCGGCCTGGAGATCGAGAAACTGGCCAAGGAATACGCCGGACTCATCGAGCAGATCGAAGGCTATGAGGCCATCCTCTCCAACGAGAGCGTCCTGCTCGACATCATCCGCGAGGACCTGCACGAGATCAAGGAGAAGTACGGGGACCGCCGCCGCACGCAGATCGCCGGCGCCGTCGAAACGCTCGAAATCGAGGACCTGATCGCCGACGAAGACGTCATCGTCACCGTCAGTCACATCGGCTACATCAAGCGCATGCCCACCGACACCTACCGTCGCCAGGGCCGGGGCGGTCGCGGCGTCATCGGCTCCGACACGAAAGAAGGCGATTTCATCAAGCACCTGTTCATCGCCTCGACCCACGATTATCTGCTGGTCTTCACCAACCGGGGCAAATGCTACTGGCTGAGGGTCTACGACGTGCCCGCCATGAGCCGCCAGAGCAAGGGACGCAGCATCGCCAACCTGCTGAACCTGGGCAACCAGCAGATCGCCTCGATCATCGCGGTCAGCAGCTTCGAGGATGAAGAGGGCAGTCCCGAACGGCAGCTCGTGATGGCGACCAGGAACGGCGTCGTCAAGAAGACGCGGCTGAACGCCTATGGCAACCCGCGCGCCAACGGCGTGATTGCGATCAACCTGGACCCGAACGATGCCCTCATCGGGGTGGCCCAGACCACCGGCGAGAACCACATCATCCTGGGCACGCGCGACGGGATGACGATCCGCTTCGACGAGCAGGAGGTCCGTTCGATGGGGCGTGCCTCTCGCGGCGTTCGCGGCATTCACCTGCGCGGCGGCGACGAGGTCGTCGGCATGGTCATCGTCGAAGAGAAGTCGGCGTTGTTCACAGTCTGCGAGAACGGCTACGGCAAACGCACGGGCATCGAGAACTACAAGGCCCAGTCGCGCGGCGGCGTCGGCCTCAAGAACATCAAGACCTCGGACCGCAACGGCAAGGTCGTGGCGCTCAAGGCGGTTCAGAGCGAAGACGATCTGATGCTCATCACCGCCAACGGGATGATCATCCGCACGGGGCTCGACGAGATCCGGTCTATCGGCCGCAACACGCAGGGCGTGCGGCTGATCAATCTCAAAGAAGGCGACAAGCTGGTCGCCGCCGAGAAGATCGCCGCCGAAGACCTCGAGGACGAAGGCGAAGGGGAAGGCGAGGCATAAGCCGGCCGGAATCATAGCGTCTTACGACGCCACTACAAACGGCGTCAGGACCCGTTCATGGGCGAGCAGATCTACGTCATCGCAGGCAAAGAGGAACCGCTGGTCAACGCCCGGTGCCAGGAGCTGATCGATCGCATGGTCGATCCGCAAGACCGGATGACAGGACTGCTTTCGGCTGACGGCGATCAACTCTCCATTTCCGACGTGCTTGATGAACTGCGCACCGCGCCCTTCCTGACGGGCCGGCGCGTCGTGGTCGTCAAGGGCGCCGACGAGTTCGTCTCGAAGAACCGTTCGGTCCTGGAAAACTACTTCGACAAACCGTCTGCGACCGGCGTCCTCGTACTGACCGTCGGCAGTTGGCCCAAGCAGACGAAGCTGGCAAGGAAGCTTGGCAAGGTCGGCGCGCTGATCGAGGTCAGTCCGCCGAAGCGCTACGAGCTGCCGAAGTATCTCGCCGAATACGCGCAGCGGACGAGCAAGATGAAGCTCGACCGCCCCGCCACCGAGATGCTGATCGAGCTGGTGGGAGAAGACCTGACGCTGCTCTGCAACGAGATCGACAAGCTGGCGTTGTTCGCGCGCGACGAGAAGGCGATCACGAGCAAGCACGTCGAGTCGCTGGCCGGACACAATCGCATCTTCGGCGCGTTTGAAGTGATCGAAGCGATGATCGCCGGCGATCCGCTCCAGGCGATCCGGCGGCTACGCAACATGTTCGAAGAAGACAAGAGCGCCGAGTACACCGTCGTCGGTGCCTTCGCCTACCACCTGCGACGTATGTTCAGCGCCAAGGCCCTGCTCGAAAAGGGCGCCGGACCGGGCGATGTCGCGCAGAAGCTGCGGATCTGGAACAACAAGGACCGTTTCTTCGCTCAGTTGCGACAGACGTCGCTGGAGCAGTTGGGCAAGTACATCGAGCAACTGGCCGCCATCGACTACGCCGTCAAAACCGGCCAGGCCAAAACCCAGGTCGCCATGGAGCAACTCGTGCTGAAACTCGCCGGCGCGAGACCGTGAGCAGGACTGTTCACACCGACCCGTTCATCCGTCCAACTTTGCTTGCCATCGTACCCTGACTCGTTCGAAGTACTCGATACGGGTCTGAATCTTCCCGATTTCCTTTGGGTAGAACTCCAGCATCACATCGCAGAGTTCGAGCATCCACCGTTTTCGGGAGTAGTGGGGTCTAACACTGATGCGGTTCGAGTTCGCAATCTGGATTTGTCCCCACCCAAGTGCCCCTACCGTGAGGCAATCCCAGTCCAGAAACTCTATAGGCACGAATGTGACTTCTGAGATTCGGGCGTGGGCACCCTCCAGAGAGTACTTTACGAGGAGCAGTACAAAGTAGTTTTCGTCATCCTCATAGAACCGTGCCAGCCGCTCAACCGAGGTGAGGTTCGGCATGTTGAACTTGGTGTCTTCTCGATGTGTCTTGACATCGACAATATAGTAGAGGTTATCCCTGTCTTTGAAGGCCAAGTCCGCCATTGCCCGACGGGCAAAGTTGGCGGAGTACTCCGCGCAATCGTCCGCAAGAATGTCCCGAAGATGCTCACCGAGGATCTCCGCTATCGCGTCGCCGAACGCGCGAGTGCTGTGAGCCGTGCTGGGCGAAAGGAAGTCCTCATGACCGTTCAAACAATCCCTGGTCGATTCTGCGATCTCTCTAAACCTATTGGTCGAGAATATCCGGCTCGTCACCATCCCTCATCATCTCGCAATCTGCAGGTCATCAAACAGCGCTGGGTGACTCACACAGGCAGGACAATCGCGGCGCCGGCCGTTGCTCTGGTCGGCCAACGTGTTGCGGTCCCAAAACACTCCGCCGGCATATCCCTGAATGCTTTGATCCGTCTCCGCAAGCTCCAGGCGTCTTTGCGCCAGGCAACAGAAGTCCCGATCAGCCTCGACGCCGACGTAGTGTCGTTGGAGTTTTTTCGCGACAACGGACGTCGTCCCGGAGCCGAGGAAAGGGTCGAAGATGGTATCCCCCGGATTCGAACTGGCCAGGACGATTCTTGCCAGGAGCTTCTCGGGTTTCTGTGTGGGGTGATCCGTATTCTCGGGCATGGACCAGAATGGGACTGTCAGGTCGGTCCAGATGTTTGAAGGATGCGTAATGCGGTACTTTCCCGCTTCGGTATCTTCCCAGTCCTTCGGCTGTCCATCCCCATCGGTATACGGCGCAATCACACGACGTTTCAGCTTCACATCGTCGACGTTGAAAGTGTAATCCTTCGAAGATGTGGCGAACCAGACGTCCTCCATGTTGTTCTTCCAATTTGTCTTGGCACCACGTCCCTTTTCTCGCTCCCATGAGATACGGTTCCTGACCACGAAGTATTGAAGAAGGACGCGATGTATGGCCGTCGACGATCGCCAGTCCGCGCAGACGTAAATCGATCCCGTCGGCTTCAGCAGTCGGTGCATCTCGGGCAACCATGCGCTTAACCATGTCTCGTATTGATCAAGGTCCGTTTGTCTGAAAGTGCTGCCATTGAACGTCTTGGTCAAGTTGTACGGGGGATCGGCGACGATAAGATCGAAGGCTCCCGATGGCAGAAGCGGCAGCACAACAAACAGATCTTGGCAGATCGTCGAGTCGAGGATTTCTTCCAGCGAGACCGGCGAGTCGATCCGGCGCAAAGCCTGTGAGCACCGCTCCCGGTCACTGTCCGAGAGGACAAGGGTTCTGTTGCGAGGTGCTCGTTGTCTTTCAGCCATGAGGATCTTATACACTGTTTCACCGTCTTCCTCAAGCTTTGGCGGCATGCTGTTTGGCAATTCACTGCGCACTCGGAAACCTGAAGTCCTCCGGCAACTCTGCAATCCACGCATCCGATTGGGACTTCGAGTAACCGAGGAAGGCGGAATCGGGGTCGTGGTGTTCGAAGGCATGGCGGGCGGCGGCTTTGTTCGCGTTGGCGTAGCAGTAGACGCAGCCGTGCGGGCAGGTGTTGTAGGTTCCGATGTCGGCGCTTTCGGTGCAGCCGCATTCGGGTCTCGTACCCTTGTCCCTGTACGGCGTCTCGCTCGGGCCGAACAAACGCTCGATGAGCGCCCCATCGATGCAGTGGGCTTTCTGAATCCGGTCCCCAACCAAGTAGTCGCCGCAGCAGGAGTACATCGCGATGCCGTGCCGAGCGCCGACCTCCGCAAGTCGGTTGGCCAGATCGATCCGGACCTGCTCGTTCGGTTCGGCCACCCGAACATCCCGGGCCTTCTCCAAATCCTTGAAGTTCCGCCGGACCTTCCCGTAGAACGCAACGAAGCTGAAATAGCACCGTTCGACGAGTCCTTCCAGTTCAGCCGCCAAAGACTCGAACATGCGGAGATAGAACGCCTCGTCGCTGACGCTCGACAAGATGATCGGATCGAACCGCCAGTTGATGTGCGCGGGCGAGTATCGCTGCGCAAGATGCTTCAAGGTGCGCAGGGCCGCACGCTTGTCCACGTCGCTCTCGAAGACCGACGGCAGCGCCGTCACGGTGTAGTTGAAATAGAATCGATAGCCGAGGCGTTCGAGGGTATCGAGATGCGACAGGAACGGGGTGAAGTCCTTCGACCAGAAGACGAAACAGTCCACATCGTCAGGCCTCAGGGACACGCGATAGCGCCGGCCGCCGAAGGGATTGACCACACCGACGAATCCCTCCCGAACCCGTCGCATGAACCACTCGCCGTAGAAGGCCGGAATGTCGGTGCGTCGCGAAGCCGAGATGATCCGTCTCATCGTGCCTTGCGGAACCTCATCGCGGCCGGAACTGCGCCGCGCGCCGGTGTCTGCAAAAAAGGAAGACGGAGTCGCCCTCCTCCGGAACGACTCCGTAGCTTCTGGGAAACCGCGATCGGCCCCGCGTTTGCTGCCTCGGGCCCAACCTCGGCTCTTGCCGTAATAAAAGGGCGGGCGGTGCCTCCTCCTCGTCAGATCGGCGTCATGTCAGTTTAGGACGGCCCGCCCCGGGTTTTCGGAGATCCGCGCCCACAGGGGCCTGCGGCCCTGTTCGCCGCACAACACCCTGCGACCTGCTGCATACAACGTAACCAGTCTTTCGGCCAATGACAAGCGCCTATTCATTCCATTCCATCTATTTTTTCCAGCACCCCCAGACCGCCTGGCCCTTCGAAACATAACTGCCGCTCGCATCGCCACTAACAGCTCTCGCAGCCATCGGGCCGATTCCCGCGCGAACCGGGAGAATGGGAACCGGAGTGACCTGACTGGTGACGAAATCAATCTACTGGTCTGCTGCGATGTGTCTGACGTTGGAGATGCGACCGTTCCACCGGCACGACCAGGAGCCAAAGAGCGTCATGCTCCCCGCCGGCTTCTGATCGATGCGGAAGATCGTATCCCTTCGCCATTGAACGATCTCATCGCTGAATCCTTTG
Source organism: uncultured Pirellulales bacterium (assembly GCA_964575615.1). Taxonomy (GTDB): domain Bacteria; phylum Planctomycetota; class Phycisphaerae; order Sedimentisphaerales; family Anaerobacaceae; genus Anaerobaca. Next base: position 29,894 of record CAZNSM010000038.1, read on the forward strand.
GCGACGTACTCGGGCAACTCGAACCGCATCAGCTCCAGGGGGTCGGTTCTCAGGCGGAACAACGCGACCGTGTTCTGTTCCGGCTCGTAGACGAATTTGTTGCCGTCCTGGACGAAACCGGAGGGGCCCTGCTGCATCCAGCCGGCGAAATAGACTTTGCGATCCAAAGGCAATGGCCCGAGGGCATCGTCGCCGTCGAAGTCAAGTCCGGCAACCTCGAATCCGAGCAGACTCAGGATGGTGGGCACCAGATCGACGGAACTGACGGGACTGGCGATGCGCTGTCCCGGCTCGATCAGCAGGGGCGCCCGGATGCACATGGCGATCCGCAACACCTCCTCGTACGCAACGCGTTCGTGCCCATGGATCCGGTGCTCGCCGAAGGCTTCGCCGTGGTCGCCGACGACGCAGAAGATCGTGTCGTCCGCGAGCCCGAGGCTGGCCAGCTCAACATCCAGGGCCTGGATGAACTTGTCCGTGTAGGCGATCGTCTGCCGGTACCGATCGGGCAGCGTCCCGGCCATCTCACCGTACCAGGACGGGACCTCATAGGGATCGTGGGTCACCGAGCACATCACCGTCAACAGGAACGGCTTGTCGTCCGACTGGATCCAGTCGCGAATCGGTTCAAGAAGGGCGAATTCGTCGGCGCCGAGGTAGCCTACGAACGCATTCGGATCCTTAAGGTCCTCGCGGGCATAGAACTTCTGATACCCGAGGTTGTGAACCAGTCCGGCGCGGGACTCGAATGTCCCGGTGGGCGACTGGAAGAAGGCCGTTCGAAAACCCATTCCCTTTTCGAGGATCGTCGCGAGGCTGGCATAGGGCTGTGCGACGGGAACGGTCTCGCCGATGTCCTGGCAGGCGCCCGGCCGCCGGCCCGTCAGCAGACCGAACAGCGCCTTGGTGGTGTGCGTCACAACCGAGCGGGCGTTGGTGAAACAGACCCCTTGCGAGGCCATGGTCGCCAGATACGGAGTCGGATCATACCCATCGCCATCGCTTTGCAGGTGGCTTGCCGCCAGCGAAGTGCACCTGTACTGGACCCCCTCCAGGACGACGATCACGACGTTGTGGTTGACTCTGCGCGGTTTGAACGCAACCTCAACGTCTTTGGCATATGGGATTCGACGCGTGGCGTTGCTGAAATCGTCGCGGACCAGGTGCCGATACTCCGGCAGCAGAAAAGAGAGGATGGCCCGCGCCTGGCAGTTGAACCGCAGCCCGGCGGCCGTGATCTGGGCGGAACCCAGACGAGAGGCTGCGGCCATGCCGACGATCGCCACGACAATCGCCACGAGGCTGAAGCCGATCTTCGTACGGAACGTCCTTGGTTCGTAGGCGGGCGGAAGCGGCCTCGCCAGGGCGGAGAAGAAGAACGCCAGCGCCACGGCGCTGGGCAGCAGCAGCGCCGCAGCCGCGGCCGGCATGCGGATCAGGTTCAGGCCCACAAGCTTGGTGATATTGATCGGATCGCGGAACCACGGCAGCAGTTCCATCGGGAGAATCTGCGTCCCCGTGCGGATCAGCCAGGCGGCGTTCATCACCGACCACGTGCAGGCAATCGCGGCGACGATCATGGCCGCCCGCCACACCGCCTTCCTGGGCCAGCGATAGCAGGCCAGTGCCAGAACCACTTCCAGGCTCAGGAGAATGGCGATGTCGGTCAGAATCCAACTGGGGTACTCACGCAGCAGCCCATAGCGCAGCGCGTGGTACAGCTTCACGGCCAGACTGCAGAACAACGCCGCAAAGACGATGACGCTCCATGCCCGCGGAGCCAGCAGGCCATAGACGCGCTGGATGAGCCGGAACCGCTCGCGCGGAGCACCAGGTTGTGGACTCTGCTCATTCATGGGGCCACAATAGTAGTGTAACCGTCCCAATACCGCAAGCCGGATTAGACCATCGCGCGCGTTCGTGGCCGATCCGGGATCGGACGGAGAGGCCTTGCGTCTCGGTTTCTATGACGAAACGCCCGGTGATTCTTCGTCGGCAAGCTTCTCCCATGGCTTGCCTCGCAATGCCTTATCGAGTCCATGAGTCTCCATCGTGAAGAAATCGTCGAAGCTGGGCAGACTATGGTTGAGCATCTGTTTGATCGTATTCAGAGTCTCCTCGCCGTAGCACGACACCTCCGCGCCCATCCTCTGGATAGCCGCATCCAGCTCTGAAGGGGCGATGACTTCGTCGAGCAGGCCCCATTCGAGCGCGGTCTGCGCCGACATCCGGGCGATTCGTGTCACGAGGTTGCTGGCCCGGCCCAGGCCGACGTAGGCCGGCAACAAATAGAGCAGCCCGACCCCAGGCGGCATATCCAGCTCGCGTCCTTGATTGTGAAAGACGGTGTCGGAGGTCGCGATGCGGAAATCACAGGCCAGCCCGATCCCAAGAAACGGCAGGCAGACGTCGCCCTGAAAGACCATGATCACGGGCCTTCTGACCGACCGCAGCCAGCGAATCAGGCCGCCGAACACGTTCTCCTCGCGCGCCATGGC
>CAZNSM010000039.1:0-32288 GCA_964575615.1 uncultured Pirellulales bacterium
ATCTCCATGCAGCAGACGCCCGTCTTGTGCGGCTGGAGCACGAAGCCGTAAGCGTCGATGACGTTGATGTTGTGCTCGGCCAGAGCGCTGGTCAGCCGATGGAAGTTGCCCGGCTGGTCCGGCACGGAGATCGCGAGAATGTCCTTCAACGCACACGCGCAGCCCAGTTCCGCCAGCGCCAGATACGCGTCATTGGGCCGGTCCACGATCAGCCGCAAGAGCCCGTAATCTCCCCGGTCCTGGATGGTGAAGGCGCGGATGTCGATGTTGCTGCGCTGTAGGTTCTGTGTGATCGTCTTGAGCCGCCCGGCGCGGTTTTCCACGAAGATCGTCAGTTGCTTGGCCATGGTCGATCCCTCAGTCTTTCGGTCGCTCGTCGACGACCCGCTTGGCTTTGCCCTCCGAGACCGGCAGCGAGCCCGGCTCGTGCAGTTCCACGTTCGGGCTGATCACGATGGACGAACGCAACTCCTCGCGGATGCGCGCCCGCAGCGCTTCGAGCCTGGCGACGTCGCCGAGAAACAGCTTGGGATAGATCTCCACCTTCACCGTCAGGCGATCGAGCGCCCCCTTCTTGTCGACGTGGATCTGGTAGTTGGTCGCCACTTCGGGGACCTTCATAATCTTCTCTTCGATCTGGGACGGGAAGACGTTGACGCCGTTGATGATCAGCATGTCGTCGGTGCGTCCGAGGATGCGCGAGAGCCGCCGATGGGTTCGGCCGCACTCGCATGGCTCGGGATGCAGAAAGGCCAGATCCCGCGTGCGATACCGCAGGATCGGCATGGCCCGGCGGATCAGGTTGGTCAGCACCACCTCGCCTTCCTGGCCGTCCTCTACGTTGCGGCCTGTGGTTGGGTCGATGATCTCGACGATATAGGCGTCTTCCCAGAGGTGCATGTCCTTGCGACAGACACACTCGAAGGCTACGCCCGGACCGTTCAACTCGCTCAGGCCGTACGAGTTGAAGGCCTGAATGTGCAGCAGGTCGTCGATCTTCCGCCGCGTGTTCTCCGAGTGCGGCTCGGCGCCGATGAACGCCCGCCTCAAGGCCAGATCGCCCGCCTTGACGCCTTCGGCCTCGAACTGCGAATGGATGTGCAGCAGATAGCTCGGGGTCACATGCAGGACGGTCGTCTGGAAGTCCTTCATCGTCTGTATCTGGCGCTTTGTGTTGCCGCCGCCGATGGGAATCACCGCCATGCCGACGCGTTCGGCCCCGTAGTGAAGCCCCAGACCCCCGGTGAACAGACCATAGCTCATCATGTTTTGAAAGATGTCCTGGGCGGAAGCCCCGGTGGCGACAATGCTCCTGGCCAGCAGATCGGTCCAACGGTCCACGTCGTCGCGGGTGTAATAGATGACCGTCGGTATGCCTGTGGTGCCGGAGGACGAGTGGATTCGGACGACCTCGGTCATCTCCACAGCCAGCAGGCCCCTGGGAAAACTTCGCCTCAGGTCGTCTTTGGTCGTGAACGGGATGCGTTCGAGGTCCCGAAGGTCCCTGATGTCTTCGGGACTCCGGATGCCCACGGAGGAGAGTTTCTTGCTGTAGAAAGGCGTCTTGAGAGCCCACGAAACCATGTCCCGAAGGCGTTCCAACTGGACGGTCCCGAGCGAGGCCCGATCCAGCGTCTCAATCTCTTTGCTCCAGAATGGTATGTCCATCTGCCGGCTCGGTCTCGAAAAAGTGCGCTTGCGGCCCGGACTCCGAACCGCGATGCCAACCTGGTGGTGACGCTCGTCCTGCGGCTACAGCCCCTCGATCTCCTGCTTGGTGACGATGGAGATGCTGTGCTTGGCGAGGACCTGTTGAGCGGCGTCGGTGTCTTCAAAGCGAAAGACCAGAAGGGCTTTGTCGCTGTGCTTCTCGACGAATCCGTACATGTATTCGACGTTGACGTCGTTGTCCGCAAAGACCTTCAGGACAGCGGCCAGCCCCCCGGGGGTATCCGGGACCTCGACGGCTACCACGTCGGTGAAGTTGGCCACGAAGCCATGATCTCGTAGGAGCTTGACGGCGGCGTCGCACTTGTCCACGACCATCCGCAGGACGCCGAAACTCTCCGTCTCCGCGATGGTCAGCGCCCGGATGTTCACGTGGTTGGCGCCCAGAAGGGAACACACGTCGTACAGCCTTCCTTTGCGGTTCTCGAGAAACACCGATATCTGCGTGATCTTCATGGGTGAACCCCTATAACGTTCGCTTGTCCACGATTCTCTGCGACTTGCCCATGCTCCGTTCGATCGTCTTGGGCTCGACGAGCGTCACTTTGACCCCGATCGACAGGACGTTCTGGATCTCCTTGCGAATCTTCTCTCGCAGCTCGCTGAGGTGCCGGATCTCGTCGGAGAAGAACCTCTGTTCCACTTCCACCAGCACTTCGACTTCGTCGAGCTGCCGGGCCTTTCGGTCCACCACGATCTGGTAGTGGGGCTGCGTGCCCTCGATGCCGACCAGCACGTGCTCGATCTGCGAGGGGAAGACGTTGATGCCGCGAACAACGATCATGTCGTCGGTGCGGCCCTTGATCTTGCTGATTCTCGGGCTGGTCCGGCCGCAGCGGCATTTGTCGTAGCGGATGCTGACGATGTCGCGGGTGCGGTAGCGGATCAGAGGAATCCCCTGCTTGGTCAGCGTGGTGATGGTCAGTTCGCCGTCCTGGCCCTCCGGCACCTCCTCGCCGGTGGCCGGATCGATGATCTCCGGGTAGAACACATCGCTGAAGATGTGCAGCCCGTCCTTGTGCTGACACTCCTGGGCGACGCCAGGGCCGATGATCTCCGACAGACCGTACACATCTGTCGCCAGCATGTTCCATGCCTCTTCGATCTCCCGCCGCATCGACTCGCTCCAGGGCTCGGCGCCGAAGATGCCGATCTTCCAGTTGCCTTGCGTCGGATCGATCCCCAGCTCTTTGGCCTCTTCGGCCATGTATAGAGCGTAGCTGGGCGTGCAGCCGAGAATCCGAGGTTTGAAGTCCTGCATGATCTTGAGCTGGCGCGCCGTCTGGCCCGACGAGGTCGGGATGATGCGCAGGCCCATCTCCAGAGCGCCATAGTGGAAGCCCAGTCCACCGGTGAACAGACCGTAGCCGTAGGCGATCTGGATCGTGTCGCCCGGCTCGGCGCCCGCGCAGCACAGGACGCGGGCCATGACATCGCCCCACAGCTTCAGGTCGTCCTTCGTATAGCCGACCAGAGTGGGGTTGCCCGTGGTGCCGCTGGAGACATGGATCTCGTGGATCTGGTCCTGCGGCGCCGAGAACAGCCCATACGGATAGTAGTCCCGCATGTCCTCCTTGGTCGTGAAGGGCAGCCTCTTGATATCGTCGATGGACTGGATGGCGTCGGGATTGACGCCCGCGGCATCGATCTTCTGTTTGTAGACGGGACAGTTGCGGTAGATGTAGGGGATGAGCTTCTTGAGGTGGTCCGATTGCAGGGCCTTGAGCCCCGCCAAATCTGAACATTCGACGTCTTTTTTCCAGATCATGGTCGGCCGATCTCCCTTCCCGTCAGGAACACCTTCTTGTTCTCCGCCACAACGGCGGGTTTGAAGACGGTCTCGATCGCCTTCATCCAGCACTCTTCCCGGATGGGCAGCTTCGGGGCGAGGACACCCACCAGGGCCGTATTGAGGCATCGCGGATTGTCGATCGCGGCCTGGGCCTTGTCGAGAAGGTTCGTCAGATCGACGCCGTCCTTCTTGAGAAAGGCCTTGAGTCTCGGCTGTTCGTCGTGATGGAAACAGACCAGGAAATCGGCGCCTCCGGCGACGATCAGCGGCGAATAGACCTTCTTGCCGAAGCGCAGATGCGATTCGACCGAGCCGCCCCGCTGGGCCATTCCGTGGACTTCCGATTTCTTGATGTGATAGCCGGCGTACAGGGCCGCCCACCCGCAAATCTCCGAGGCCTTCAGAACGCCCTGCCCGCCGATTCCGCCGAAGGTAATGCTGTATACTGTGTCTTTCATGGGATCGCGGCAATCCTATCTCTTGAGCAACCGGCACGGATGCCGTGAGACGATCACGGACAGCGCGTCCTCGTTGACTCGTTTCTCCAGAATCTCGGCAAACGCCTTCACGTCCATCGGATCCACCACGTCGACGTTATCGGCGCCACAAGCCCGGCACAGGTCCTCGAGAATCAGTTTCTTGGTCGGCTCGTTGCGAATCGTCAACCCCGTCGCCGGATGCTGCTGGCCGCCCGTCATGGCGGTCGTGGAGTTGTCGAGGATGAGAATCACGCCTTTGGCCTTGTTGTAGGCAGCGTTGATCAGTCCCGTAACGCCGGAGTGGACGAACGTCGAGTCGCCGACGACGCCGACGATCTTCTTGTCGGGGGCTCCTTTGCGCCAGCCCTCATGCCACGTGACGCCGGCGCCCATGCAAAGGCACGAATGCAGCGCCGAGGTCGGCGGCAGAGACGCCAGCGTGTAGCAGCCGATATCGCCCGCGACATAGGCGTCCATCTTCTTCAGAGCGGCGAACGAGGCCCAGTGCGGACACCCGGCGCACAGACGCGGCGGTCGCTTCGCCACCTTCTTCTCGCGTTTCGTTCGCCCTGCCACAATCTGGGGCATCGATTCGGGAGTCAGCTCACCAATGCGGAATGACGGGTCCTTGGCGGTGAACTTGACGCCCAGCGTCTTGACGTGCTCTTCGAGGAAGGGGTCCAGCTCTTCGACGACAAAGAGCTTCTTGACCGTCTTGGCGAACGCCTTGATCTTGGCGTCGCAGAACGGATAGCTCATGCCGAGCTTCAGGTAGGATGCGTCGGGATAGACGTCTTTGAGGTACTGGTAGGCGACACTCGAAGTGATGAATCCGAGCTTGCCGTTGCCGCGCTCAATGCGGTTGAGCCGGCTCCGTTCGGCCAGTGCCTTGAGCTTGACCAGCCGTTTCTCGACCAGGATGTGCCGCTGGTAGGCGTGCCCCGGCACCATCACGTACTTGGGGGCGTTCCGCTCGAAGGTCCGCTTCGGCGGCACTCGGCGCTCGCCCAGGGCCACATCTTCCTTCGTGTGGGACACCCGCGTGGTCATGCGCACCATCACGGGCGTGTCGAACCGCTCGCTGATGTCGAACGCCTCCTGGATATACTGCTTGGCCTCCGCGGGACTGGACGGCTCCAGCATCGGCATCTTCGAGTAGATCGCCACCCAGCGGGTGTCCTGCTCGTTCTGGGAGGAGTGCATGCCGGGATCGTCGGCGACCACGATGACGAATCCGGCGTTGACCCCGGTATACGAGGACGTCATCAACGGGTCCATCGCAACGTTAAGCCCCACGTGTTTGCAGGCGAACAGGCTGCGAACCCCCGCCACCGCAGCGCCAAGGGCCACCTCATAGGCCACCTTCTCGTTCACGGACCACTGCGCGTCGACGTCTTTGAAACCGGCCAGCGTCTCCAGAATTTCGGTGGAAGGTGTTCCGGGATACGCACAAGCGACGCCGAGACCTGCCTCATAGGCCCCGTACGCCAGCGATTCGTTGCCGGAGAGCAGCGCTTTCTGGGATATTGTCTTCTTTGCCATATGGCCTGATTATAGCAGCCCACGCCCTCGATTCAACGAAAAAGGGGCCTCCCGGATGCCGGAGGCCCCCCTTTTTCGGAGATCGTGACGCCAGTTGTCCCCTCAGAACGTGTACTCCAGGTTGAACCGCAGCCAGAGGGCCTCGTCGTCGGTGGCACTGTCGTAGTAGGCGCCCGGGAAGAAGTACTCGCCGAGCAGGTGTCCCTTCAACTGCTTGCCGAACGTGTAGTTGGCCCAGCAGGTGATCAGGTGACCACGGAAGTTGCTGTCGTCGTCGATCGCCAGGCCGCCCCTCCAGGGAACGCCGGTTTCATCGGCCCACAGGGCATGATAGTCGGTCGAGATTTGCCAGTTCTTGTGCGGCCGGAACTTGTGGCCGACGTTGAGCCGGATCAGGTTCGAGCTGTCGGCAATCATTGTCTCTTCCGTGTAGGTGTAGATGAACAATTCGCTCCATCGTGGCCATTTTGCCCAGAGCAGATCGAACTGCTCGTTGTCATCCGTATCGGGATCATCGCCCGAGGCGTACTCGCCGCCGACATGCAGGCTGTTCTCCAGCTTGTCCTTGAAAGAGTACTCCAAATTGGCCAGCGCGCCGTACGCTTCGAGGTCCTGCATCTCCCCGATGGAATAGTTGTTCGTGATATCCGACTTCTCGCCCGTCTGGATGGCGCCCTCGACGCGGTACTTCCATCGCTCGGCGGGGCTTCCGGAGATCGCGCCGCCGAACGTAAGGATCTCCGCCTTCCGTGTCCAATGCGGGGGCATCTCCTCCACCGGTGTGTCGATCGGGTTGTCGTTCTTGTACATGAAGAAGCCTTCGAGCTGGGTCTTCGCCATCGACTTGTTCGTCAGATAGAGAATAAGCCCTCGCTCGTCCGCCGGCGTCAAGGCCCGGTTCTCGTCGCTGATGGGCTCCAGCCAGCGGTCCGACTCGGCCCCATGGTCGATGTAGACAAAATCCACCTTGGTGTTCTTCTCGGTCCAGTCATAGGTAAAACGGGCCGCATCGAGGAAGAACGTCCGCGATCCGTCCAGCGGCGTGCCGTCCATCACCAGCCACCCGACACCGAAGGCCATCAGCATGTCCTGTCGCCCGATCTTGGCTGACAGCGGCAGGCCAAATAGATTGTTCACGTTCACATAGAAGTTGTCGAACAGGGCCTCGTCAAAGTCCACATCCTGGGGCTTTCTCGGCGGATCGTCCCACGTGCGGAATTCCCACGTCAGACGCGTGTGGAAGCTCACATCCTCATCGAGGATCCACTTCGTCCACCAACGCGTGCGATAGCGCTGGAAGTCGAACCGGTTGTTGTCGCTCTCCTTGTTGAGCGTATCGATGTTCTCCGCGTAGATCGTCCGGAAACGATGGTCCAGCCCCATCTCCAGGTACGGGTTGGGGTGATGGAAGGTGTTCCAGAACTCCGTCCAGGCGTTCGGCGGCGCCGCCGTCGGGCTTTCTGTCTCGGCGGCCCGAGCCCACAGACCGAACGTCAGGACCACGACCCCCGCCATGGTTGCCAATGTCACTGCTCTCTGTCTCATCTACAACTCCCTTCAGCCATCCCCATGTGCCATGTTCAATCCGCCGCCACACGGCGAGCCACCGCATCTATCGACCGAAGCCCAAATCGCGACGATCCTCTGCCGCCGGCCTGGCCACCAAGGTCACGATCCTCGTGACCCGAAGAAAAAAGATGGAATGACCGGATTCTCCACAACTCCTAATAGTCTGCGCCCATAAGTCACGGCCCGCCCTGCCCGGAACACACCCAGCGCTCCCAAGAGCACGCCGTGCACAGAAACCATTGCCCGCGTCTCATGGGCGGAGCCAAGGCCGACGCATATACTATTCTAATCGGATAAGGATACCCGGAAACAGCACAAAAACAAGGGGTTTTTCCGGACAACCTCATAAAATGTACCATATACCGCCTCGGAACCCCCTGCCGCCATGGAGGATTCCAGAGGACATCAGACGGCTCTCCACAGCGATGCCTGACTTCCGGAAGACCCGAATATCAATTCGATTTGACAGGCCTGCCCAACAGATCCGCCGCGTTGCGGCAGACCATCCGCGACAGTCTCTCCTGCGGAAGGCACAGGCCTTTCAGCCGCGAAAGCGTGGTCGCCTGGTCCGACCATGGCGAGTCGGTCCCGAACAGCAGGTACTCGGCCGGATGGCTCAGGAGCATCTCTCGGGAGGCAGCATCTCCCAGATCCTCCATCGCCAGGGAAATCTCCATATGGATGGGCCGTCCGAGGAGATAGCGGCGCACCTCGTCCCACTGTTGCCAGGCCCCCAGGTGGGTTGCAACAAGCCTCAATTCGGGGAACCGTTCGCTCACTTGCCGTATGGTCCTCGGGTCGGCGCGTCGCTGTCGTGGAAAGGCGATGTCGAATCCGGTGTGGATCACGAGGAGAAGGTCCCGGCGGATCACCTGCTCGTAGTACTTCAGCATGGCATCCTGGCCGGCGTAGAAATCCTGGTAGAACGGGTGGAGTTTGACACCGAGGAAGCCTTCGGCGGCGATTCGGTCAATATGTTCGGCCATCTTCGGGTCGGCCGGATGGACCGATGGGAAGGGAATCAGACGGTCCGAACGAATCTGGCGACACCAGCCGAGGATGGGTTCGAACTGGTCGATCTTCGTGGCGATGGAGCAAACGACGCTGGTTTCGATCCCGGCGCCGTCCATCGACTGGAGCAGCGCGCCGATGGTGCCGTCGGAGTAGGCCTGGATCCCCGGCGCCTCGCTCAGAAGCGTCTTCATGGCCCGCGGCGCCAGCGCATCCGGGAAGGCGTGGGCATGGAAATCGATGATCTTTTCCGACACGATTCGGAGCTCTCCAACCGACACCGAGGCGTCTCCAGGCCGGGTATGCCACGGCCCTGTCACGCCCACAGATATCTTATTCGTCCGCGTCGGCCGCCGCCAGACAATTCCCGGTTTGCCTTGGGCCCAGCCGCAACGTTGATAAGGCGACGCTCTTGCGATAGGATGCCGGCAGACAGGTGCGCGTTGCCCCGTCACCGTGTTCGATTTGGGAGGCTCGCCATGCGCGCGATCAAGGAGTTCTTCAAGAACGACCGGTTTGCCGAGCACTGCGGCATTGAACTGGTGGAAGTCGGAGAGGGACGAGCGAAGACTCGGATGAAGATCGAAGACCGTCACCTCAACGGCGTCAACGTGGTCCACGGAGGCGCGATCTTCTCACTGGCCGACCTGGCCTTCGCCGCGGCCTCCAACTCGCACGGCACGGTCGCCGTCGCCATCAACGCCAGTATCTGGTATGTCAAGGCCGGGCTTTCCGGGACCCTATTTGCCAACGCGCGCGAGGTTTCGCTGAACCCCAAACTCGCCACCTACTCGATCGAAGTGACCGATGACGCCGGTGAGATCATCGCGGTCTTCGAGGGAATGGTTTACCGCAAGAAGCAGACGATTTCTCCCGAGATCGTCTGAGCCGCGCACCGACCCGAGTTCACCTGCAAGATCGGCCCGACTGTGAAACCCAACGTGCAACCGAGCCAGGCAGCTCTTCGGAAAGTGGCCATTCGGCGGGCCCTGATGCGATGGTACCGCCAGAGAGCCCGCGACCTGCCCTGGCGGAGAACGCGCGATCCCTATGCCATCTGGGTCTCGGAGATCATGCTCCAGCAGACCCGCGTCTCGGCGGTGGTCCCCTACTACGAGCGATTCCTGCGACGCTTCCCAACCGTGCAGAAGCTGGCAAGGGCGCGCATCGATTCGGTCCTGAAGCTGTGGGAAGGACTGGGCTACTACTCGCGTGCCCGGAACCTGCACGAGGCGGCCAGGCAGATTGTCGTTCGCTTCGGCGGACGCCTGCCCGACACGCGGGAAGAACTGCTGTCCCTGCCGGGAATCGGCGCCTATACCGCCGGCGCGGTTGCCAGCATCGCGTTCGGCAGGCAGGAGCCTCTTGTTGACGGCAACGTGGTTCGCGTGCTATGCCGGGTCTTCTGCATCCGAAAAGACGCCAAGCAGGCCGAAACCTGCAAGCAGCTATGGTCCATCGCCCGCGACCTTCTGCCCGCCAGGACGCCGGGCGATTTCAATCAGGCCCTGATGGAACTGGGGTCAGAGATCTGCCTGCCGAGGACGCCGCAGTGTGAAGTGTGCCCGCTCCGGCGGGCCTGCCTGGCGAGGCGGCACGGAAAACAGGCCAGTCTGCCCGTGCGCAGCCGGAAGAAGCTGATTCCAAGCTATCTGGTGGTAGTCGGCGTGATAGAGCGAGGCGGCCGCATCTTGATCGACAAACGCAGGCCCGATGGCCTGCTGGGCGGCCTGTGGGAGTTCCCCGGGGGCAAAACGCAGGCGGGCGAATCCCTCCAGGAGGCCCTTCGCCGCGAGGTGCGGGAGGAGATCGGCATCCGCATCCGCGTGGACGGCCTGATCGCAACCGTGGATCACGCCTACTCCCACTTCCGCATCCGGCTGCACGCCTTCCGCTGCACCTACGTTTCGGGGACGCCGCGATGCCTCGGCTGTGACGATGTCAAATGGGTCCGGCCGGCCGATTTGGGCCGATATGCCTTTCCGGCCGCCAACAACAGGATCATCCAGGCCCTGCGCTCGCGGCAGAAGCCGGACAAGCTCTGACGACCGTTCGGGCCCTTGCCCGCGGCGGCTGACAGTCCTATCATCACGCTGGTTGGCCAGGAGAAAGGAGTACGCACCATGGGAAAGACCGATCCCGTCCGATGGACGATAGCGGCCATAGCGGTCCTGCTTGCCGGCTGCGCTCAGGAGCGACCCCGCGAGGCAGCGGGTCCGCCGCACATACCCAAGGTCCTGATCATCGGCGACTCCATCTCCATCGGCTATTTCGGGGCGACACAGGAATTGCTCCGGGGCCGGGCCGAAGTCCACCACAATCCGGGAAACGCCGCGCATACCGCCAACGGACTGGCGAAGCTCGACGAGTGGCTGGGCGACACCCGCTGGGATGTCATCCACTTCAACCACGGCCTGCACGACCTGAAGTACATGGACGAGAAGGGCGACCTGACGGAGACAGCCGGCGGCACCCAGCAGATTCCGGTCGATCAGTATGCGCGGAACCTCGAGGAGCTGACGAAGCGGCTCAAGAGAACCGGCGCTACGCTGATCTTCGCGACCACGACGCCTGTTCCCGAAGGCTCCCTTGGCCGAATCCCGGCAGACGCGAAGCGGTACAACCAGGCGGCTGTAAAGGTCATGAAGAGACACCGCGTCCGGATCAACGATCTGTACGCCTTCGCGCTGCCCCGACTCGATTCGATCCAGCAGCCGCACAACGTACATTTCACGGAAGAGGGTTCCCGCCTGCTGGCCGAGCAGGTGGCCGCGAGCATTTTTGATGCAATCGAGAAATGACGGCCCGCCGTCGGTTGTTTACAGAGGAGTGCGATATGAAGGTGCGAAGAGCAAACCTGTTCGTCGTTGTTGTCAGCCTGGCGGCGGTGGCGACCGTGGCCACAGCGGAGGATGTGCCCGGAGTCGTCATCAACCACATTCCGGCGTCATCGCAAATCTACATCGGCTCGCCCGGCATCGCGGTGTTGCCAAACGGCGACTACATCGCCAAGCACGATCAGTTCGGGCCTCGTTCCACTGAGCACGGCCGGGCCGTCACGGAGGTCTTCGGGTCGGCCGACCGAGGGGCCTCGTGGTCGCACCGGGCGGTCGTGCAGGACATGTACTGGGCCAGCGTGTTTTCCCACGACGGCGCGTTGTATCTATTGGGCACCAGCAAGAACCATGGCGACGTGGTGATCCGACGCTCGACCGATGGGGGCCGCACCTGGACACAGGCCAGGGACAAGCTCTCCGGCGTGCTGATCGATGGAGGCGAGTATCACTGCGCCCCGGTGCCTGTGGTCCTCCACAGAGGCCGGCTCTGGCGGGCCATGGAGGACGCGATGGGACCCGGCGGCTGGGGCCGGCACTTCAACGCCTTCATGATGTCCGCGCCGGCCGACGCCGACCTGTTGAACGCCGAGAATTGGGTCGTCAGCAACCGCATCGGCCGCGATCCCGCCTGGCTCGACAACACGTTCGGCGGCTGGCTCGAAGGCAACGCCGTCGTGACGCCCGACGGGCGCATCGTCAACATCCTGCGTGTGGACACCAAGCCCGAAGGCGGAAAGGCCGCGATCATCGAGGTCAGCGAGGACGGAAAGACCGCCACCTTCGACCCCCAGACCGGATTTATCGACTTCCCCGGCGGGGCCAAGAAGTTCACGATCCGCTTCGATCCGGTTTCGAAGCTCTACTGGACGCTGTCGAACCCGATCCTGCCCCGGCACAAGGACCCCAACCCCGGACGCGTCCGCAACGCGCTGGCTTTGATGTGCAGCAAGAACCTGTGGAGCTGGAGCATCCGCTGCATCCTGCTGTACCATCCCGACGTCGACAAGCACGGGTTCCAGTATGTGGACTGGCTGTTCGAAGGCGACGACATCATCGCGGCCTCGCGAACCGCCTATGGCCAGGGAGCCGACGCGGCGCATAACCAGCACGACGCCAACTACCTCACCTTCCACCGGTTCCAGGCTTTCCGCGACCTGACGATGGCCGCTTCTGCACCGGGAGCACAACCCGGCGAAGCCGCCTGGCAGTCGCCCGATACAAACGGTTAGGCGTCACGGGCAACTCATTCGGGACCACAGATTCGACAGCCGATTCATTACCGGGTCGAGGCGCCGGCCCGCAGCCGGATGTTGTCGATATAGAGCGTATCTCGGTCGTCGCCTGGCTGGCCCGAGGTTTCTCCGTCCCCGATGCCGATGGTTAGAGCGTCGATAGTCGCCAGATCGACACCGGCGAACTCACTGACCGGAATCTCCCAGGTGCGCCACGGCTCGGATTGAACGGCGTACTCAAGTGGATGAGCGACGGTCGCCTCATTGCCGGCCACGTCACGGATTCGCACGTACATCGGTTGTTCCGCGTTGTCCCTCCGGCCGCGGAAGCTCAGGACAAGGGCCGTCGGATTGGTGACGGTCCAGTCCTGCGGCTGCTCGAACCGGCGCGTCGCCTCGGTCAGGAACGGCTCGTATTGATTCTGGCACTCGAACCGCATCGCTTTGGCCCCCTGCTGGACCGTGCCGGTGTCGAGGAAGACGTAGCTGAAATCGGGGCCGATGTTGTGCACCCACGTGGCCGCGATGGCATCGCTGCCGGTGTAGTCCTCGAAATCCTCGACGGTAGCCGAATCGCCCGTCGTGAACCGCCAGGTATGGCCGGTAACGGTGCCGCCGGGCCCGATCTGGTCGACCCGCCATTCATAGGTCTGCCCGGACTGGAGCTTTCCCGGGTCATGGGTAGTGCCGGCCGGAGGGGGCTCTAACACCCCCAGGTTGCCAGCCGGTCCAAACCACAGCTGCCGTCCGGTCGCGAAAGCGCCTTCGACCCAGCGAAGCTTCGCGAGCACGGAAACCTCGGTCGCTCCATCGGCCGGGCTGATCGCTACTGCGGACGGGCCGTCAGAACCAGACGAGACATCGTCGAACGTGGTGTAGAATCCGGCCGGCTCGGAGTTCTCGTTCTGGGCGAAGATGCCGCTCATGCCGGTCTTGAAGACCTCGTCTCGCTCGTTCGCGTCTTCCCATGGATCGTTGCCATTGGTATCCACCATCGTCGCGGTCTGGGCAACCAGGGGCCCGCCCTGGTACTCGTACAGCCGGCCTGTGACGTACACCGGTCCTGAGCCGACGGCTTCCAGTTCGGCGTAGAAGCTCCTCGCGTTGTCCAGCGTCGGGACGACAACATCGAAGTCGTTCCTCATGATGTTCTGAAGGTTCACGACCTTCTCGATGTCGAGGGCGAGATTGGCCGGACCGTTTTCCCAGTTAATGTGCATCACATAACCGCTGGCCACCAGCCCCGGGGCCGGGGTGGCAGTGCCGTCACTGATGAAGTACGTCATCCGAACGCCGAGCCCGTGGTGGTTGTGCGACGCGTCGCCGGCCACGTTCACCGTCGCCCCCATTCGCACGTCGGCAAAGACTTCGTCCGAGCCGAGTCCGACGCCGAAGGCCGCTCCGCCTTTGCTGACCGAACTGGTTTCCTGTACGGCGAGGTAACCATTGCCGTCTGCCCCAGGCACGAGGGTCTGCGTGTACGTGCCGGCAAGTTGCGGATACGAGAGAAATTGCCATGTCGCCAGGTCGTAGCCGCCGTCGCTGAACGTCTCGGACCAACTCCCGTAACCTGCCCCCGCAAACAACAAGACTACTGCGATTGCCTGAAGTGCTTTGCCTGGCGTGCTCATCTGCGTTCTCCTCTTCCAGAAAATATGCGGATTGCGCGACCCCGCTGTCTCACCGGTGCCGCACTGCCAATTGTCGGATTTGCATGCCCGGTCCTCCGTGTCTGCTCGCAATCGGAACACAGGCGATTCTATTATATTCCGACGCGGGCTTTGATGCAAGCGGGCACAGGACATCAGCCTGATCTGTGACCGATTCTGTCAAGAGAAAGGGGCTTTTCCCACGGCTTGCAGCCACGGGAAAAGCCCTGTACGTTGCGTTCGCGCGTCCGTGAATTCACGGCAGGCTGTTGGATTCGGGAGGCGCCTCCAACGGCTTGGGCCCCTCGTCGATCCGGGGCGGCGGAGCATCGTTTGCGTCCGGCCTGGGCCTTCGCATCCAGGGTCTGTCGTTTGGATCGGCTCCTTCGGGCCTGGGGCCCGGTCCCCACGGCCTGCCTTCCTCGCCCGGGCCAAAGCGTTCCGGCCGTCGCGGCCAGTCGCCTCGGCCTCCTCGGGGTCCATCACCCGGCCGTCCCGGCCCGCCGGGGCCGCCCGGACCACGGCGCATGCCGCGACGAAACTCATTTTCAAGACGGGCGGTGAGTTTCTGCCAGTCGGCCTGCTGCTGCTCGGTCAGCACGGCGCTGACCTGTGTTTTCATCTCACCGAGCAACTGCTCGATCTTGGGCCGGGCCTCCCGACGCAAGGCCTCCAACTGCTGAAAGTGCTCCCGCAGAATCGTCTCAATCTTTTCACCCTGCTCGTTGCTCAGATTCAGTTCATTGCGGAATCTCGTCAGCGTCGCGACGACCGCGTTGTCCATATCCGGCGGACGCGGCCCGGAGGGCCTGACCACAAGCAGGGTCCCCGCCACGCCCAGGGTGATGCCGGCCGCCAGAATCACCAGGCCGGACAGAGCCATGCGCCAGCGGTGCATCCGCCGCAGAGCGACGGTCGGATTCACGTTCGGATCGAGCTGTTCCATCACATTGCCCAAGAAATGCTGTTCACGATTTCCCGCAGCGGTCCCATGCTGGCGTTATACACGGAGATCGCGACAACCGCCGCCGGGACGGCGACCGCCGAAGCGCCCGCCGCCAGCCACATCCAGAGGTTCTCCGCCACCGTCAGAGGTTCGGCCTGGCCGCTGCTCAGCAGCGTCAGCACCTCCGGCACCACGTTGACCTGGGGAACCTCTTCGGTTCGGGCACGTGCGGCCAACAACATGAATTTTTCTTCCCAGCTCATCAGATCAGCTCCATTCCGCTGCGCTCCACCAGCTTCTTCAGCTTGTCGCGAGCGCGCAGCGACTGCACCTTTACCATGGTCCGGGTCCAGCCGGTCCGACGGGCCGTTTCAGCCACATCGCAACCCTCGATATACCGCAGCATCAGCACCAGTCTGTCTCGCGGCGGCAACTGCTCGAGCAAGCCGTGCAGGAGCCCTGCCGCCTGGTCGGCATCGATGCGTTCAACGGCCTCCTTCTCGTCGGCGATCTGGTCCCACTCGGCCAGACTGAATGGCTCGGCGTCTTTCTGCCGGGCCTTCTCCTTCCAGTAGCGATACCCGACTCGCGTGGCGATGCGTGCCAGCCAGTGGCTGAAGGGAGCGTTGCCTCGGAAGGAATTCAGACTCAGATAGGCCTCCACGAAGACGTCCTGAACCAGCTCTTCGTGGATCGCCCGGTCGCGGCTGAAGCGCCAGAGGATCTTGGCCACGTGGGCTTGGTGCCGCTCGATCAGGCGACGGTAGGCGTCTGAATCCCCCTGCCGCGTCTGACGAATGTCCTCGCTGTCCGCGGCCGCCGGCTCAGCGCGGGGCGCGTCGGCGTCCAACGAGTCGGCGACGCCCCGGACCAGCGCGTTCGGGAGGACTCCCGACATCGTCAGCAAGCCCCCGATGGACTGCATCAGACCGTTCATATGTGAAAGAATACGAGAAACCCCGAGGGAGCGGCAAGGCAATTCCCGGCTCCGGACGCCCCCCGTGTCGCAGAAGCCAGGGAGCCAATCCGGCCAGAGCGAGACACAACTACATCCGCCGTGGCAACTGTCCATATCCCACACATTGCCTTCATTCTCTGCTTCGTCCGGTCCATCGGCCCTTTCGCACGACGGCCCTCGGAATGGCCTTCTGACGGGATAGTGTGGGGTGACGCGAAATGGTTACACCCGCGACATGGATATTTCTGCAACCGTCTCCGCGTTGCCGCTCAGAGGGAACCTGCGTCCGCGTAGCGGGAATGGCTTGCCAATGTCTCGATCGCATGCCGGGGGTCGATAGACCGATAGAAACGCCGTTTTCTCGGCGTCCGTGGCGGCGGTCCCACGTGGCCACGGCGTCCAGGCGCCGGCATGTCAGGCATCCGCTCTGCCCGGTGCAGATGCGCCATCCATATCGAACAACCCCATGATCGCGGCGCGTCGAAGCAGTTCCACGATGTTGCTGGCCCCCATCTTCCGCATCACGTGGCTGCGATGCACCTCCACGGTTCGGGGCGATCGATGCAGCGCCAAGGCAATCTCCCGATTGTTCTTGCCTTCCAGGATCAGATGGAGGATCCGCAGTTCCGTCTTGGTCAGGGCGTGGTCGTGGCCGGACGCCGGCGGGTGGTTCTGGCCCAGCAGGGACTGAACCGTCTTGAGAAACGCCTCCCGGTCGAGTGGTTTCTCGATGAAATCGGCGGCCCCCAGTTTCAGGGCCTTGACGGCCATGGGCACGTCGCCGAAACCGGTCACGACAAGTACAGGAAGCCAGGGAACCTTCGCTTTCACCGCCTCGAGCAGTTCGATCCCGTCTCTTCCCGGCATCTTCACGTCGGTGATCAGCAAATCACAGGGGGTCGATTCCAGGCAGGCCAGACAGTCGTCGGCGCCGGCGAAGCAGGTGACGCTCACCCCGACGCGCTCCAACGTCTTGCGCACCACCAGCCGCACACTGGGTTCGTCATCGACAAAGAAGATCCGATCCAGCGTCTTGTTCTCCATCGGCGAATCCTCCCTTTGCAGCTTCATGCTCCCGAAATGGGCAGCGACACGCGAAAGGTAGTGCCACTGCCATAATGGCTCTCGACCGACATCTGACCACGCGCCTGGGCGACCACGCGCTGCGCGATGCACAGCCCCAGCCCGGTCCCTTCTCCCGCCGGCTTTGTCGTGTAGAACGGTTCGAAAATATGGGGCAGGCTTTCCGGGGCAATCCCCCCGCAATCGTCGGAGAATTCCAGCGCAACAAGCTCTCCTTCCCGGCGGCCGAGGATTGTGAAACGGCGTGACTGCTGCCCGTCGGCCGCCTGAATGGCGTTCTGCGCCAGCGCGAAGAACAACTGCTCCAGATCCTTCTCGTGGATGCACACGGCCGGCAGCGCGTCCAGCCCCTGCATCTCCAGTGCCACCTTCGCCCGTCGCGCGCTCTCTTGAAGCAATCGCATCACTCGGGCAGCGGCCTCCGAGACGGAGGTTTCCCGGGCCGCCTTCTCCGACGACCGGCGGGCGAAACTGCGGAATCGCTCGGCGATGGCCGTCACGCTCGCCACTTCTGCCAGCCCGTCCCTCAGGTCCTCCACGACTCCCGGCGGACAGGACATCTTCTCCAGATCGTTCAGGGAGTTCTGAATCGACAGCCGGATGACGGTCAGCGGCTGGGTCAGCTCGTGAGACAGAGTCGCGCTCAGCGTGCCCAGGGACGCCAGTTGTTCCGCGCGGATCATGCGCTCGCTGTAAGCCGCCAGCTCATCCTGGGCCTTCTTGAACTCGTGAATGTCTCTGGCAATGACCAGACCCGCCGTGATGTTTCCCTCACTGTCGCGCAGCGGCTGGATAGTCGTGTTGTACCAGCGCATCTCGCCGCCGACGAACGACAAACTCACCGTGTTGCGTCCTTCGCCGGTGCGAATCACCTGCCGGATGTCGGCGGCCTGGAAATCGGCGACCGCCGGTGGAAACAGGTCCCACATCGTCTTTCCCACGAAGTCTTCCACCCGCCCGCCGAGTCTCTGGGCCGCCGTGCTGTTCATGAACAGGAATCTGCCGTCCTCGTCCACTGTGGCGATGGTCTCGCCGGCGCTCTCGACCAGCGCGCGATACCTCTCTTCGCTCGCCTTCAACTGGCGTTCCAGGCGCTTGCGCTTCGTGATGTCCCACGCGATGCAGCGTCCTCCTACGATGCGTCCATGTTCGGCCAGAGGTCCCGCAGTGTATTCGACATAGACGCCGCGATTCTCCCGGTCCGCCAGGACGGTTTCGGATCGAACGCTCTGGCCGCACAGAATGTGGCGGATGCGAGACTCGATCTCTTCGCGGTGCTCCGGCAGCACAAACGCGCCAATGGGCTGTCCGATCACCTGCTCGGCGTCGAATCCGAGCATCGT
This sequence comes from uncultured Pirellulales bacterium, assembly GCA_964575615.1. Lineage (GTDB taxonomy): Bacteria > Planctomycetota > Phycisphaerae > Sedimentisphaerales > Anaerobacaceae > Anaerobaca. The sequence continues at coordinate 18,170 of CAZNSM010000039.1, forward strand.
CTGGATGGCGCGGTTGACCGAACACACCTTTGCGTCCATGTCAAAGGTGACGATGAGGTCCCCTACCGTCTCGACGATCTCTCGATATCTCCGTTCGCTCTCGATCAGTGAGGATTCCGCGGCCTCCAGAGCGGTCGTTTCGCGGACCACCGCCACGATGTGCGAGGGTCTATCGCCTTCATCTCGCAGCAGGGTAAGGTCGACCAGGACGGCGGACCGAGAGCCGTCCGGGCTCACAGCGAGGGCTTCCACCTCCCGAACCGTGCCCTCGGCCATCAGCAGCGGGAGCATGCGCTGGTGGAGCGTGTTGAATCGTTCCGGGTCCACCAGATGGGTCTCGGGGAAGGTTTTTCCGATGACCTGCTCGGCATGCAGTCCCGAGTCCTTGAGAAACGCGCGGTTGACGTAACAAATGCGACCATCCAGGTCCGTCATGGAGATCGCTTCCGGCAGCGCGTCCAGAAGCCTCTCTGCGTACGAGGCGCGTGGGGTCATGGCTTCGGTCGGTGCGCTCTGTGTCGCATCAGACGGCAGCCGGTCACACGGGCTCGCAGAAGGCTCGGCGTCGGCCACGGTGCGACGCTGCGGCAACCAAGCCATCTGGGCCGAGGACTCGTCTGTCCTTTTCCTCTGATCCGTCACTTCCGTCTCCACCATATCCGTATGCCCAGCTCTTCTCCCGCGCCGGACGCGCGAGACAAGCCCCCCGTGACCAGATGACAGAGCCGCAATGAATCTATGCTATGCGGCTGCCATAGGGGAAGCAAGTGAAAGTTACAAAAGCTGAGAGGCTTTGTCCGCGTTAGGAAATGCCATCGGCCGGCCGAAGAAACACCGCCACTCAGGTCGGATTTAGACTATCGCACCGACCCGACATGAACGCCGGGCAACGAACGCTCTGTGTTCAGGCCTCGTGCCCCCGTACGTTTTGCCGCAATGTGGCTTCCAGATGCTCGTCGGCTTGCGGGGTCAGAGGCGTCGCCATCACGCGCGGCCGGATCGGCAGCGAGACCGTGAACGTCGCGCCCTTGTTCGGTTCGCTCTCGACGTCGATGCGCCCGCCGTGGGCGGCCACGATCTTGGTGACGATGGCCAGGCCAAGCCCCGTCCCTTTGATCTCCTTGCCGGGGCGATGCACGCGGTAGAATCGTTCGAAGATGCGCGGCAACGCCTCTCGCGGAATGCCCATTCCCGTATCACTCACCTTGATTAGGAGGTGCTCGTCTCGGCGGGCGACGGAGAGGCGAATCTCCCCTCCCTCGGGCGTGAACTTGATGGCGTTGCTCAGCAGATTCGTGACAACCTGAACAATTCGGTCGCTGTCAAACGCGATGGGCGGCAGGTGCGGGTCGATTTCGGCGCTCAGGTGAACGCCTCGCTTGCCCGCAAAGGGCAGCATCGTGTGGTAGGCCTCTTCCACCACTCGGTCGAGGGCGCCTTCCTGCATGTTGAACGTCATCTTTCCGGCATCCAGCCTTTGGAAGTCCAGAACGTCGTTGATGAGTCGGCCCAGCCGTTCGATGTTCCGCCTGGCGATGTCCAGGAAATGGGCCTGGTCCTTGTTGATCCGTCCGGCTTCTCCATTCAGCATGATCGTCACCGCCTCGTTGATAGAGGTCAGAGGCGTCCGCAATTCGTGCGAGATCGTCGAGACGAATTGCGACTTCATCTCTACGGCTTCGCGCAGTTCCTCTTCCGCGCGTCGACGGTCGGTGATGTCGTCAATGGCGACCACCACATGCTTGCCGGAATCGATACTGACCGGTTCGACACTCACCAGCAGCCAGGGCAGCGCCGTCTCGCCATTGTCGTTCAGAGCCGGTCGGATTTCCAGGCCCCGAATGGGCTTCTCGGACTCCAGGGACAGTTGAATCATCGTCCGCAACGAACACTCTTCCTCTTCCCTCGTGCCTCGGCGACAATCGGGGAGGTTGCCGCAGTACATGCAGCTCAGAGCCTCGCAGGGCTCCTTTCCGATGATCTCCTGATAGTCTCTTCCCGAGAGATGACGAATCGTCTCGTTGGCGCGCACCACGGTCATCTGCTCGTTCACCAGCAGCATGCCGACCGGCGCCGCGTCGAAGATAGCCTCCAGATTCTTCTGCTTTCGATCGAGAATCTCGTGAATCCGCGTTCGCTCCGTTACGTCCGCATCGGCCCCTCGATATCCGATCAGCCTGCCGTTCTCATCGAGAATCGGAACGCCGCTGCGCAGCAGAAACACGACGCGGCCGTCCTTGTGCAGGTTGCGCGTCTGGAATTCCGTGAACACGTCGTTCCGGCTGAAGATCTCAAAAGCCTGGGCTTTCAACAGCGCGGCGTCATCCGGATGAAAGAAATCGTAGAAATGCTTCTTGCCGAGAATCTCCTCCGGTTTGTACCCGAGAATCCTCTCGATGATCGGGCTGGCATACGAGTACAGACCCTGGGCGTCCACCTCCCAAATCCATTCCCGTGCGTTCTCGACGACCTGACGGAACCGCTCCTCCGATTGGCGCAGCGCCTGCTCCATGCGCCGACGTTCGGTGATATCTCGGACGACTCCGATCGAGCCGGTGGCCACGCCATCCGAGTCCTTCAGCACGCTCAGCGAGATGTCCACGTCGATCACATCGCCTCCCTGCCGATACATCTGCGTTTCCAAGTGATGCTGCATGCCCTTCTGGCGGACGCTCAGGGTGCGAATCCGCTGCCATTCCGCGTCCGGGTAGAGGCTGCGCACCGACCGGCCCAGCAGATCCGCTTCGGTCATCCCCAGCAGTTCCTCGGTGAACTTGTTCCACGAGACGAGACGCTGCTCCCTGTCCACCATCATGATGGCCACGGCGGAGTTGTCGAAGATCGTGCGGTAGCGATGCTCGGCCGCCTGCAACTGACGCTCGGCCTTCTTGCGCTCCAGCGCGTAGCGGATCGACCGCATCAGCAGCGTGCTGTCCACCTGCCCCTTGATCAGGTAGTCCTGCACGCCCTTCTGCACGGCGGACGTCGCCGTCAGTTCGTCATCCAGGCCGCTCAGCACGATGATGGGCACGTGCGGGGCGCGGCTCTGGATGTTGATGACCGATTCGGTACCACGACTGTCGGGCAGTCCCAGATCCAGCAGGACGACATCGAACGCCGACTCCTTCAGACAGTCCAGGGCCGTCGCCAGACGGTCGGCATACCGGACCTCCGTGACGTCCAGAGACGACTTCGCCAGGAGTCTCTCCAACAGTTTGCGGTCGACCACATCGTCTTCTACGATGAGGATTCGCAGTGCTTTGCCTGTAGTCAATGGCGTTCTCCTTTGCTCCCGTCGGGGGAAACCACCCTCCGGTCCTGGGACGCCGGTCAGCGGCTCCCGTGGCCCTTTAGAATGGCCTGGATCTTGGCCATGAGCTGGGCGAAATCAAACGGCTTGGTCACGTAGTCCGACACCCCGTGTGCCGAGGCGGCCGCAATGTCCTGCGCCGCACACCGAGCCGTCAGCATGATCACCGGAATGTGCTTCAGGGCGGGATCGGCCCGCAGTTCCTCGAGCATCTCGTGCCCGTTCATCAGGGGCATGTTCGTATCGAGAAGGATCAGATCCGGCTTTTCTGCTGCGGCCCGCTCCAGACCTTCCCGCCCATTGGAGGCCGTGAACGTCTGAAAATCGGCGAATTTCAGGCGGTATTCGACCGTGCTGACCAGATCGGGCTCATCATCCACGATCAGAATCTTCATCTGCGACGTCTGTTTCTTGGCTTTGAACAGTCCTAACACGTTCGTGTCTCCTTTCATCAGGCGCGGCAGGAGGGTCTTGAGTCGCCCGTGCCACGTACGTTGAGCCTACTTGGTTCCTGTGTGGGTTCCCGTCTCCGATCCCGGACGCTCCGAGGTTGCACTCGACGACGGTTCGGACACGTCGCTGCGCTCGGCCCGGCTCGGGTCGCCTTCCGACAGCAGAGACGCCCCGCGGAGGGCCTCATATCGTGCCGCGACAGAACTGGGCAACGGTTCGTCATTGTGGATGTGCGGCGACAGCAGCACGACCAGCTCCGATCGGTTCGTAACCGTTCTGCGACTCATGAAGAAATAGCCGATCAACGGCAGATCCCCGAGCAGCGGGACCTGGCTGACTTCCTCCGTCTTTTCCTGACGGCGGAGCCCGCCCATAACCACAATCTGCCCGTCGTCGAGCAACAACGAGGTGTTGGCTCTCCGCGTGTCCACCACCGGCACGCCCTGATCGCTCACGCCCGTGCGGACGTTCTGCTCGGCCGTTACCGTTACGAGAATACCGTTCCCATCGGTGACGGTTGCCGTCACCTCGAGTGTGACGCCCACCTCCTTGAACTGCGTCGTGCTCAGCGCTTCCTGCCCGCCCGTGGCGGAATCGATCAGCTCCTTGTATGGAATCTCCTCGACGGCCTGAATGGTCGCCGACTGCCCGCTGACCACCAGCGTGCTGGGGCTCGCCAGGATGTCCACGTCCCTCTTCTGCTGAAGGACATGGAGCACATGCCGAATCGTCCCGCTGATCACGCTGAAGTCCCCGCCAAGCCCGACGGTGTTGAAGGCTGTGGCACTGCCGATCGTCTCGGCGTCTTCGATCGTGGAGCGGAGCCGCGCGCTGCTGACGTTTTGCCGGTAGATCACATCATATCGGTTGTCGCTCAGGAGATCCCAGTTGATCCCGATTTCCGTATCGTCCTTGAGTTGGACGTCGAGGATCACCACCTCCACCATCACCTGCGGCGGAATGCGATCCGCCTTCTTGACTTCCGCCAGAATCTTCGCCAGATTCTCGGGCGTGTCGCAGATGACCACGGAGTTGTTCTGTTTGTTGACCGCCACCATGCCAAACGATGTCACCATCTTGTCCAGTACGGTCTTGAGACTCGTGGCATCGAGGAACTTCAGCACGACGGTCTCCAGCAGAAGATCGGGTCTCTCCTCCGGCACTTCCTGCGGTCCTGCTTCCGGCGGTTTGGCCTCTACAGGGGCGGGCACCGGGGGCACGGCCTCAATTGCGGAAAACGGGTTTTCCCGTCCGATGGCATCGCCGCGGCCGTTCGACTGCGCGGCGCGGCTGTCCGGCGGCCCCAGGATCACCCACGGAAGCAACAGACCTATCCCAAAACCAACGACCCATCTGGAGTTACTCATCGTGTTCCATCTCTTTCGCAGTGGTCATGTAGATCGTAATCACCAGTTCACAGGCCACATTCTCCGGATCCGCCGGCAGCGAGGTCATCTGACATCTGTCAATCCAGACCTTCTTCCTGTGGGATTGAAGGATACCAATGAGCCGGACCACGCTTTGGTAAGGGCCGTAGACCGTAATCAGCGCCCCCCTGGCGAGGAGCGACGTCACCGGCGACCGTGTCTCGGAATCGTCAGATTCCGCGGCCGACGGCACTTCGCGTGTCTTCAGTCTTTCCGCCTGGAGGTAGCTCAGCGACATGAGACGGCAGCCCGCCTGGTTGCACGGCTCCTGCAGGTTGCGCAGGAAGTCCTCTGCGTCGGTCGCATCGAACGTCACCTGCGACCACTCGGAACGTTGCGCCAGCAGTCGCTCCAATTCGCCTCGCTTCTGCTGGACTTCGTCATTCACCGCCGTACTGGTCTCGTTCCATCGGCCGGCGACCCGCTCGTAGCGTTGCGATGCAACCAGCAGGGTCACGTGAGGATGAACGACCCAGTTATAGATGCCGACGGTGCCGATCAGGAGCAAAGCCCCGATGGCGGCTCGTTCGTGCCTTCGTGTGAGTGTATTCAGATTCACGATTTGCATCTTCACCGGATCTCTCTCGGGGCCAAGGTACAGGTGATCGCGTACCGAATGGCTCCGTCTTTGCCCTGGATGCGCTTGGCTTCGAGCAATTCTGCGTGCGCGATGCTGTCCGAACGGTTCAACATCGAAACCAGTGTGGCTACGTCCTCATTGGATTCGCACACCCCCTTCACCTGCAGGATGGATGTGCCGTCCACCGTCAACTCGGTTAACTGCGCCTGCTTCGGAACGGCCGCGCCCACGTCATCGAGCAGTTGCACCCAATCGACCGCAGGATGCGACTGGGACGCCCGCGTCAGGCATTCCACCTCGGCCGTTGTGACGGCAATTCGCTTCTCTGTCGCGGCCAGTTCTGCCACGGCTTCCGCAAGACCCTGATGGCCTCGCTCCAGTTCCGCCCGTTTCATCGCCGCAATCCTGTCCTGCGTGCCCACCACGGTCCAGCGCATGGCCCCCGTCCCCAGAATTACCGCAAACAACAGGGCTGCCAGACCGATGGCCGTCAGGACCAGATTCCGCTGCACGACCGTGGCACGGTCGGCCTCCTTGGGAAGCAGGTTCACGGCCGCCGCCTTCGGCCCATCCGCCAGAAACCGCATGGCCAGACCGAGCGCGGTGATGGAGCCCTTTCCCGAAAGACCCGGTTCGATGGCCACGTGCTCGGACAGGGTGCTCCGCGTCCAGACCTCCACGGCCTCGCAGGCGACCTTCGATCGGATCGTTTCCCCCGCCTCCACCGGCGCAAGGTCATGCTCGTCGTCGATCACCACCACACTCGTAATCGTTGTCCCCTCGACCGTGTAGAACTGAAGGACAGCGTTGACGTCGTCGGCTACCTGGTCGTATCTATCGACGGGAGACGGAGCACTTGGTGCCAGGGTTCGGGACCGTATGAAGTCCACAGCGCCCTTCTGCAGGACGGCCAGAGTCAGCAGCCCCTCCTTGAGCAGGGCCAGCATGACGTTCGGGCCGAGCCTCTCGCGAGACTTCGCGGCCCGGAACACTCGCACACAGGCCAGAATGGCCGGCTCGACAGCATCGGCGCCGACGCCGACATTCCCACAGGCACGAACCAGGGCCTCCACGCCGGCCTGGTCGGCCGCCGCCACCAGGGCCCTGCCAGGCGTGCTCTTTCGGGCAGAGGCCATCACGTGATAGTCAGAGGCGGTCTTTCTTCCGGAAAACGCAGCGTATTGCGCGATTTCGTCGCGGACATACCCCGTGACGGCCTGCGGGTCCTCTTCCTCCAGGTCAACCACGCGGACCAGCGCGCCGGACAGCGGCACAGACAGCACCGTGCGTCCTGACCTCGTGCGACATTCCCGCACGACCTTCAGGGCCTTCAACAGACCCGTGACATCGACGATGCGGCCGCCCTCGATCGTGCCGACGGGCACAGACGCACGGGACGTCGCCAGCACGCGGAACCCGTCGCGAGTCTTCTTGAGCAACACGGCGTTGACCTCGTCGCCGACGATGTCGATGCCCAGCGATGTCGTCACGGTGGATTTCATTCGTTCACCCACATACGATCGATGACCACGCGATGGGGCGGTCTTCCCGGCGCCACGGTGACATCCGCTTTCATTCTTGCCGAGTACCCGCGAGCAGATGTCCCGATGGACGTAATCTGCGATCCGTCCAGCGTCACGGTATAGGCGCCGCCGACGAAGGGCTTGGCGGCAAAGCCGGCACGCCAGGCGGCATTCGCCCGAAGCTGCGCCAGCGCATCGTTCAATCCGGCCTCGGCGACCGCCAACGCTTCGGCCGTGCGAACATGGTTCTCCATGATCTGAATCTCCTCGGTGTTGATCTGCAGCATGCCTGTGAGGATCGCGGCCAGCAGCGCCACGATGAACACCGCCATGATCAGCACCACACCCCGGTTGCGATGGTTGTCACCCATATCCACCATCAAAAATCACTGTCGAGATCCACGTGAATGCGTCCCCCGCCTTCGAGGCGGGCCGCCTTGATCTTGCCGAGAAACTCCGCCTGACTCCAGATGCCCACACTGCCCTGGGGATTCTGGAGAACCGCGTGGACCACCGCGTTCGTGTTCATCTGAAAACTCTTGCTGATGCCGATCAGGTTGATGCGCAGTTGCGAAGGATCGCCTGCGCTGTTGAGCCGGGAATGGGCCGAAATCTCGACGCTGTCGCCGACGTAGATCGTTGCGCTGGAATCGGGCAGAATCCTCAGTTCCGCGTGGCTATTCGCTCGGAGCGCTCCCTTGACCAGGAGCGTGACGTGCCCGTCGATGACGAGGACGGAATGGCCGCTCAGGCTGACGGATTCCACATAGCGATCTGAGTCGATGGTTCGACTCTGCTGGCCGGTCAGTTCGATAGGCCCGTCGCATCCCCCGCTGAACGGACGTCCGGTCGGCGCCGACAACACGGGAATATCCACAGGACTGGACAGCGACGCACGACGTCCCGTGATCTCTGAAAGCCCCCACGTGGCAATTCCGGACTGCGGGTCTCCGCCCGGGCCGACATAGGCGTCGCCCCGGATGATCGCACTGCTCCAGAGCGTAATCGCCTGGCTGGTGGTCGCGTTGACAGAAACGACGGCCTCGGCCCCCGGCTGCGCTGAATCGTAGGGGCCCTGCGACGACCGATAGCTGTCGATGCAGATGTTCTTGCCGCCCCAGGCAACGGAGTCGCGCAGCGCCACGCCGGGCTCGAACGTATCCGGCGTCTCCTGCCCAAACGACCCCGGACGGATGTACACACGCGTGGCGAACGTCTTGTCGCGGCCGAGCCGCGCCGGGTTGGCAAAGGTGGTTTCCACCGTCACGAATCGAATCGATGACGCCTCGACGGTCGCCGTCGTGAAGTCCTCGCCGTCATAACACGCCAGACAGAACCGACGGACCGGACCGGCCAACTCGCCTGCCTCGCCGGTCGGGCCGAACCGGACGTAGCCGTTCGGGCCGAGGTCGTATCGGCAGACGGTCCCATCGCGGACGGTGAACTCGACGAAGCCGTGGTCCTGCCACGGTGGGCTGACGTCCGTGATTCGAGCTGCCGACGCCAGTGTGCGATGGAGATGGTCCGCCAGGACGCGGGCATTCTGGACGATCTCCCCGTTGGCCTGCCACGTATCCCAGTGATTTCGGACGCCGGCCAGCACCGGCACCATGGCCGTGAAGACAACCGCCATGACCGCCATGGCGATCACCATCTCGACGAGTGTCAGGGCCTTGGCCCCATCGGCGTTGTTCATCTTCTTCTGCATGATTTCGGACCGTACGCAGCATCAGCGCTGAACCGTCATTTCTTCGGCATGGCCAGGCCCTTCCGTTAGCCGACTTCTGCGGCCGGCGCAAGTTTGCCGCATGGGCGCGCCCGCCCGCAATTGCCGCCCCCAGGGAGTCGCAAGGCCGTTCTTATCGGCCACTGAAAGGAGCACGATGCACGTGGGAAGGAGATCCAACCTCGGGCCCGATAATGCAACCGCACGGGCCCGCCAGGGAAGTCACCGCATCCTGGCAATATAGGTCGTCAGACGAACCTGCGTCTCTCCGTCGGACAGGTGTCCGTCCGAGTCGCTATCCCATCCGACAGCCACGGAGACCAGACGCAGATCGGCATCCTCGTCGTCCTCCACGTGGCAGAGGTAGCCGCCGGCAAGCGGCTCGGAGCTTTCGTCAAACGAATTCGTGTAATGATGGATCGACCGGGCGCGGACCTCCTCCAGCTTGCTCTGCGCCAGAATGAGGGACTGGGTCTTGCGTTCGATGGCGGCGCCCGTCATCTGGGCGATCGTCAAGGCACGGAGCATCGGCACCAAGGCGATCGCCAGGACGGCGGAGGCCACGGTCACTTCCGTGAGCGTCATGCCCCTGGGCCAACCCCGATCCATTCTCCTATTTCCGCCGGAGAGTCGATCTGTCTGCCGTGGGTCTGCCATGCGGTTCACTCTTGACACACTGAACAGCGCCGGTGCTCGGCGTCACGGTAATGGCGAACGTCGTATCCGAGAGCGAAACGTCCACGAACGCGCGTCCGGATTCCTTCAGGGCGCCCAGGCCGTTGAAGCAGAAGCGCGAATCGCCCTGACAGCGGACGCCCGATGCGAGGGCATGCGAATCGACCACGGCCGAGTTGTCGAGGTCGAGAATCTCATAGCTCGTGGCCTTGCCCTGGCGGCGAATCTCGAGCGCATAACCGCCGGGATGCGTAGCGGCCTGGAGAATCGCCAGACTCCGCGTCCGCCGCAGAGCGCTGACGATCTTCCGGGCTTCGACTTCGGCCTGCCGCCGATCCCGCGCCTTGAAAGAGAGTCGTGGAACTGCCACACAGGCCAGAGCGCCGAGGATCAACACGACGACCAGCAACTCCGCAAGCGTGTGACCCCGTGGCATCCTCATACGACCGACTCGCGCCAGGAAAAGAGGGAAGGCCGGCAGCAGGGATCGACGGCCGGCCGGCGACTCCATATCAGAAACCGAGACGGCACTCCGCCGGCGCCGACCTCGTTATTTGTTGTGGCTGTGCTCGGCCACGCGGTGCGTCTTCGTGCTGTCGTACTTGTATTCTGCGCCCAGCGGGCATTCGGGCAACCCATCCGGAAAATACTCCGAGTCCTTGACAAGATCATTCAGATTCTTCGGCCACTCGCCCTTGTTGGCATAGTACAGCTCGATCTGCGAGTTGATCAGGTCCACGTTCGTCTTGCACGCATTGATCTTGGCGGTTTCAGCGCTCTGGCTGATTCGCGGAATGGCGATCGCCGCCAGCGCGCCGAGGATCAACACCACGACCAGCAGTTCAACCAACGTAAAGCCTTTCCCACACCTCATGTTGTTCTCCTTCTGCAAAGGTGACTTACTTGTAGCCTGACCCTCGGTATATCGGCCGGCGAGCCACGCGACTTTACCTGCCGCGGCTCGCGGGCGCGGCAATCGTGTGATCCATCCCGGCGCGTCCGTCTTCGTGGCGGCCGCCCCCATATTCTCGGACCGCACTGGAACGACGCGTCCGATTGCCGTCTTGCCCATTGGGTCCGAAAATCATAGGCCCTTCCGGCGCGGCCCTTCTACTTGAGATGAGTCATGTAATCGAACATGGGCAAATACACGCCCATCAGAACCACTCCGATAACCAGACCCATAACCAGCGTCAGAGCCGGCTCGAGCTTGACCACCAGGGCCGCGATGATGCGCTCGATATCACGGTCCAGCAGATCCACGCCTTTGGCCAGCATGTCAGGCAGCCGGCCGACCTGTTCGCCCGAGATGGCCATCTGGACGATCTCGGAAGGGAAGATGTCATGGGCCGCCAACGCTCGGCCCACCGGGTGGCCTGCCTGAGCCATCTTCTGAAGGTCTGCCGCCACGTCGGCCATCTCCGCGTTGCGGACGATCTCGCCGGCGATGCGAAACGCATCCAGGACGGAAACCCCGACGGAAATCAGCATGGCGCATGGACGCATGAACCTCGAAACCAGGATCAAGCGACTGAGTCGGCCGAACACGGGCACGCGCAGCTTGAGCCGGTCCCAGCCGCGTTTCAAGCCGCCGCAGCGAAGTACAGCTCTAAGCGCCCAGCCCGCACCGACCGCTCCAGGCAGCACCAACCACCACCAGGCGCGCAGGATCTTGCTCAAGGTGACCAGAAGCAGCGTCGGCCAGGGAAGAGGCACGTGCAGACTGGCGTAGAGCTTCATGAATACCGGAACCACGAACAACAGCAGTCCCAGCAGGACCGCCAGGCACACCACGCCGACGGCGATGGGATAGACGAAAGCGGACCTGACTCGCGCGCGCAACTGCTCTCTCTTTTCAAGATAGACCGCGCTCATCTCGAGGGCTTCGGCCAGCTTGCCCGAGGCCTCTCCGGCTTCGAGCATCCCGAGGAAGAACTGGGAGAAGATGTCGCGGTGCGGCTCAAACGCCTTGGTCAGACTCGCGCCGGCCTCAATCCGCTTCTTGACTTCAGACAGCACCAGCCGGAGCACGGGCCGCTCGGCTTGATCCGCCAGCGTCTCCAGGCAGGACGTGACCGACAGCCCCGCCGAATACATCCCGGAGAACTTGTAGGCGAACGTCACGATGTCCTCGGCTTTGATTCGAGACCGTCCGGCCGCGCGGTCCTTCACGCGCCGGGCCCGCACGAGATCGTAGCCGATCCGCGTCAGCTCGCTGCGCAACTCGCCGACATCGGCGATCTCGTCATAGGTGCCTCGCCGTTCTCGTCCGGACGCATCCCTGGCGATGTACTGAAATGCCGGCATTACCCACGCTCCATATCCACCACGCGCATGATTTCTTCGAGCGTGGTCCGACCCGCCAGGACCTCGTCGATCGCCGCCATCCGCAGGGTCCGCATCCCCTGGGAGACGGCCTGCTCCTTGATCGCATCGTCGTCGGCTTTGTCGATGATCATCCGCTGTACGCGCCGCGATACGGAGAGAATCTCATAGATGCTCTTGCGGCCCAGGTAGCCGCTCTGGTAGCATTGGCTGCATCCGGATCCTCGCCAGAGCTGCACCTCCTCGGCCGGCGGCGAATGGCCAAAGAGGATCCGCACCTCACTCTCCGAGGCGCGATACGGCTGGCGGCATCTTGGACAGCACGTGCGGATCAGCCGCTGGGCGGCGCTTCCCAATAGAGCGGAGCCCACCAGAAAGGCGGGAATGCCGAGGTTGATCAGCCGGGACACCGCCCCCGCCGCATCGTTGGTATGGAGCGTGCTCAGAACCAGATGACCCGTCAAGGCGGCGCCGATGGCGATCTCCGCCGTATCGCGGTCGCGAATCTCCCCGATGAGAATGACATCGGGGTCCTGTCGCAGAATGCTCCGCAACGCAGAAGGAAAAGTCATTCCGGCGACGGGTTTGACCTGAACCTGCGTGATCCCGTCGAGGCGATACTCCACCGGGTCCTCCACGGTCACGATGTTCTTGACCGGGGTATTGATCAATTGCAGCACGGAATACAACGTGGTGGTCTTCCCGCTTCCCGTCGGACCCGTCAGCAGCAGCATGCCGTAGGGATTGCCGGTGAGCTGGCGGAACATCTCATTATCGTGCGCAGAGGTGACCACTTTGTCAAACGACCAGCGTTCGACCCGCTTGTCCAGGATTCGCAGCACAATCTTCTCCCCGCCGATGGCGGGAAGAGACGAGACGCGCAGGTCATACTCGGCTCCCTCGTGTTCGATCGTGGCATGTCCGTCCTGGGGCATGCGACGCTCGGAGATGTCCATATCCGCCATGATCTTGATGTGCGAGACGACCTCCTGCTGGACCGACGCCGGCACGCGAATGGTGTCCCTCAGCGTCCCGTCGATCCGGTAGCGGACCCGCAGGTCGGGCGGCTGCGGCTCGATATGGACGTCGCTGGCCCCCGACGAAACCGCTCCTCGGACAATGGAGGAGACCAGCTTGCTGATCGGATCATCACCCTCCCGCAGGGCTCGGACCCGATGTTCGGATGCGGCCGGTCCGATCGCCGCGTCTTCTTTCAGGCGCATCGACGCCACCACCTGCTTGGTGATGTCCACCTCGTCGTAATGTCGCCCGATCACTTGGCGTATCGCCGCGGGACTGGCCGCGACCGGGATCACGCGGTATCCGGTCTTCACCTCGATCTCGTCCCGCGCCGCGAGGTCCCACGGCGCGCCCATGGCGACCGCGAGGGCCCCTTCCTGGCGCCGCATCGGGATCACGTTGTAGCGGTTCGCCACGTCACGAGAGATCAGATGCGCGATCATCGGATCGACCAGATCCGCCGTCAGCTCGACGTATTCGATGTGGTTTGCCTTCGCAACCGCCTGGAGAATCTGCTCCTCGCTGAGCAGCTTCTCCTGCCGGAGGATCGAAAGAATGCTCTGTCCTGTCTCCCTCTGGCTCTCGATCAGCTTCTCGAGGACAGGAGGATCGACGATGTTTTCACTGGCCAAAGCCGCTATTATCGGGTCGTTCGTCTTCATCCGGCAGACTTCCAAACAGACGCATTCACGACCGTCTATCGGCTGATCCGACCTCCGACCTTAGCATCAGACTATTCTTCTTCGCGCCTGGCCCGGGCACACCGTCCGAGTGGGCCGCCCCGCCGGCGCCGGCCCAAAATTACTCTTGCAATGGCGTCACAGATCGTGTATAAGGCGGCCCTGCCTTGCCCGGCGGCGTAGCCAAGTGGCCTAAGGCGACGGTTTGCAAAACCGTTATTCCTGGGTTCGAATCCCAGCGCCGCCTTCTCCTGCGGTCCAATTCCGCTGCAATGCGTGCTGTTGGGATTGCCGTCTGGCCCTGGTCTGGCGTGCCGCCAGCGGACGCCGCGTCGCCCGGAACGCCTGGCGACAGGATCTCTGGACAAGAATGGGGAAATGGGCGATACAGGACTCGAAC
>CAZNSM010000040.1:0-4253 GCA_964575615.1 uncultured Pirellulales bacterium
CAGCTTGACTGTGGACCGGATCAGCGCGACACCATAGGCGATGACCAGCACCGCCACGATGCCCCCAACAACGATCAGTATTCTCTTCGTCCTCTTGTGCATTCTCGTTCCCCTGCCTTCTGAAGTCGTTTGATACGGCCGGAGCCTCGTTTATCCCTCTTTCGAAGCCAGATTGAACCTCTCGATAGCACGATGGAACCACTCGACCAGCGTCGCCTTGTCGATCTGCATATGAAAAGCCTCGACCACGATCCGTTCCAGCTCTTCGCAGACGATCCGCCGCCGCACCGCCTTGCTGAGATTGCTGTCCAGACTTGCCACGAAGGCGCCGGCGCCCGCCCGGGTGACGATGATGCCCTCCTGTTCGAGCTGGCGATAGGCCTTGGCAATGGTGTTGGGATTGATCGCCAGTTGCTGAGCCAATTGGCGAACCGTCGGCAATCTCTCTTCCCGCGCGAGCCGGCCCAGGGCGATGTCCCGCTTGACCTGATCGATAATCTGAAGATACACGGGCCGGTCGGACGCGTTGTCGATGCGAAACTGCATAGGCCACCTCAGTAGTTGTACTATTATCACTATTACAAGAATAGCACCGCTCCGGTTCGCATTCAAGAAAAATTTTTCGGAATTCTCCCTCCGCCCGCATCGGCGCGCCCGGTCTTGACGAACGAACGAAACGCCGGTATTCTCCGCGATGGGCAGGACTTGGGTACAGGAGACCAGGCGATGGCGAGTGCGAAGGGAAGACGCAGGAGCTGGCGTGAGAAGCTGGAGAACCCGGCGGTGGAAGGGCTGCCGAAGATCGTGGACGTGCCCGAGAAGTGGCGAAAGATGATGGGAGGCCGCCGCGTGCTGGTGCCCACTCCTCTGATGGCAGACGAGGAAATCCGAACGGTGCGAAAGGGCCGACTCATCACGACCGGCCAGATCCGCCGGCGCCTGGCCGACCGCGAGGGCGCTGATTCAACCTGCCCGATGACGCTGGGCATCTTCCTGCGGATCATCTCGGAGGCGGCCGAAGAGGACCACGGCAACGGAAAGAAGCGTATCACCCCCTACTGGCGGGTCATCAAGGACGACGGCAGCCTCAATCCCAAGATCGCCGGCGGCGTCGAGGCCCAGACAGCCCGACTCCAGGAGGAAGGCCATGCGATTCTGCCGGGCAAAGGCAAGAAACCGCCCCGCGTCAGCGATTTCGAGAGGGCTCTCGTGTAGGCGGCCATTTGGAGTATCGCCGGTCCGACGACAGACCCCTCCAACAGGAAGAACGTGAGCGTCATACAACTCCAAGACAAAGAAACGATCGAGTCTTTTCTGCGCCGGAATCCCGAGCTGCACATTTACGCCCTGGGGGATCTGGACGACTTCTTCTGGCCGCATACGACCTGGTTCGGCCGCCAGGAGGCCGGGGAATTGAAGGACATCGTTCTTGTCTACGCGGGCAGGGCGATGCCGACAGTGATTGCCGAGGCGGAACAACCGGAGGGTATGCGCTCTCTGCTGCAAGAGATGGGTTCGCGCCTGCCGCAGCGGTTTCACGCCCATCTGAGCCTCGGCGTCGAATCCATCTTTGAGAACAGCCACATTATGTATCCGCACGGAATGCACTGCCGGATGGCTCTTCGCAATGGCACGCGCGTGAGAGACGTTGAAGATTCCAGGGTTGTCTCGCTTGGCCCGGCCAATCTGGACGAAGTGCTGGCGTTGTACGAGGAAAGCTATCCCGGCAACTGGTTCGATGCCCGGATGCTCGAAACGGGGCGGTACTACGGTCTGCGCGACGCCGGAGGATTGCTGAGTGTGGCCGGTGTACACGTGTACTCGCGGCGCTATCGCGTCGCCGCGCTGGGGAATATCGCAACCCATCCGGCTCACCGCGGCAAAGGGTACGGCACACGCGTGACGGGGCGGCTCTGCCGCACATTGCTGGACGAGGTCGAGCACATCGGCCTGAATGTCAAAACCGACAACGAGCCGGCATTGCGATGTTATCGCCGGTTGGGCTTGGAGGTCGTCGCTCGTTACGCGGAGTTTGACTTCGAGCGGCGGACCTGAGGCCGAGGTCAGGCCTTCCGCGCCCGGATCAGGGAATTCATGCCTTCGTCCGGGTACAGCAACTCGACGTCGGCAAAGCCGGCGGCGGACAGGTCGTCGTGAAACTCCTCGAAGGTGTAGGAGTTGCCCCCTTCAGTCCCCACCAGCATGTTGACGGCAAACAGCGCCCCTGCCGGCGGCTTCGTACGAGACCGGTCCAGCACAACATCGCGGATGGCCAGCGCCCCGCCGGGCGTCAGGGCGGCGTAGATTCTCGCAAAGAGGGCCTGATTCTCCCGGCGGGAGTTCTGGTGGGCGATGGCGCTGAGCCACGCCAAGTCCGCGCCGCCCGGCAAGTCGTCGCGGTTGTAGTCGCCGGCCACGAGGGTGACGCGATCGAGCAGATTGGCGCGCATCAAGCGCTGCCTGGCCAAGGGAACGACCTCGGGCAGGTCGAACAAAACCGCGGTCGCGTCGGGCGCCGCCCTCAGAAAGGCGATCGTCCAGGTGCCGGAAGCGCCTCCGATGTCCAGGAGCCGCTGGAACCTCAGCGGCTCCAGCCTGCCGACCACCACCGGAGCGACGGCGACGCTGAAGTTGTCCATGGCGCCGATGAATGCCTCGGTGTCGGCAATCTCACCTCGTATGCTCGGCGTCCGCTGGGCGGGCCCACCGTCGCGGACAACCCTGGCAAGCTGGACCCAGCGGCGCAGGCAGTTAGCCTGATGACGCAGCCCGGCCAGCACGTTGGTCGGTGAATCTACGCTCAGCAGATTGGCCAGCTCGGGCGGGACCACATAGACGTCGCCCCGCTTCGCAAGCAGGTCCAGGGCCGCCAGAGCGTCCAGCAGGATCGCCGTGGCTCGCGGATCGGTGTCCAGAACCGACGCCAGGGCCGCAGCGGTTGCCGCTCCGCGGGCCAGGACGGTGAAAATGTCCAGATCAGCCGCCGCGAGAACCACACAGGCCGGCTGAAACGCCCGAGCGGCTTCCAGGAGTTTCGCTTCTGTCCACAACTGCACCGTAGAGACTCTCCTTCTGCGGATGACCGAATGATCCCGCCGGAACGAAAGAACAGGACACGCAACGCCTTACGTGCAGCCGATGGTATCAGAAGCCTCCGGGGAAGGGCACCAATTTCCAGCGCGCTCCCGGCAGTTTTTCCGCGTTCGCTCTTGACGAGACCCGTGACTTGGGGTTTACTGTGGTCTTTGGCATGCTCAAGTCGGGGTGCGAGCGAGGCTCGGCACCGTCGATGTGTCCGACAGGACTCGCCCCGGACCGGCAGTTTGGCGAATGTCAGTTGAAAGGAGACTCTCCGATGACAAGGACCGTTATCATTGCCACAACCCTGCTCTTGCTGGTCGCTGCCGCAGGATGTACCCCCACAGATCGTGGGCTAAGTCACCGACTGCCCCAGCGAACCATTTATGAGAGCCCAACGCCTGCCGCGGAGGCGGACCAGGTTGTGGGCTCCACGGATGAAGTGGACCTCGTGGAACAGGTGGCGACGCATCGCCGGTCCTACCGCCGTAGTCTGGAACTGCTCGTGACCCATTACACCGTCGTCGGAGACAATCGCAAGCTCAAGTGGGCTCAGGAGGAACTGCGGGCGCTGGACCGGATGCCGCAGTACCGCTATATCATCGACGCGCAGGTCATGCCGGCGAACCTCCAGGCCTCGACACGAATTCCGGCGGCGGACGAGTTGTATCTGGACGCGGTCGAGACGCAGCGCCAGGCCGAGCCGATCGGAATCCTCAAGGATGAGGAACTGTTGCGCGTGGCGCTGACGAAGTACAATTCGTTGATTCGCCAGTATCCCAATTCTGACAAGATCGACGATGCGGCTTACCGGGCGGCGGGAATCTACGATTACTTCAAGGACTATGAGATCGCCCTGCTCTACTACCAGCGGGCGTATCAGTGGGACCCGGACACGCCCTATCCGGCGAGATTCTACGCCGCTTCGCTTCTCGACAAGAAGCTGCACCGGCGAGACGAAGCGCTGCAAGTCTATCAGGAAGCTGTCCTGCGGGAAGGCGACCGGTACGACGAGTGGAAGATGTACGGAGAACGCCGGATCAAGGAGCTCAGCAGCTCCCAGAACTGATGCCTCTTGACAGGTCTATCGCCAGCGTGTCTTCTCAGGGTCTGACAGTACGTCAGACCCTTTTTTGTTGGTCATGGCGGTCTGCCGCGTGAGGAACAGCTATGGA